>NZ_JBGCCF010000005.1:0-223597 GCF_041262385.1 Lysinibacillus sp. RC46
GATCCCTCAAAGACGATGAGGTAGATAGGTTCGAGGTGGAAGTGTGGTGACACATGGAGCTGACGAATACTAATCGATCGAGGACTTAACCAAAATGTTTGAAACATTCAATGAACCGTTTATCCAGTTTTGAAAGAATAATTCTTTCAATTAAGGGTTTCAATATACGACGTATATTGAAAGCCGAAAATAGTCTAGTGATGATGGCAAAGAGGTCACACCCGTTCCCATACCGAACACGGAAGTTAAGCTCTTTAGCGCCGATGGTAGTTGGGGGCTTCCCCCTGTGAGAGTAGGACGTCGCTAGGCACCTGAAAAAGTCGAGGATTTATTCCTCGGCTTTTTTATTTGCAATTTTTCAGCAGATTAACCCAAATAATACCATGAAATGGTTGTGGTTTCTGCCGACTATCTAGCCGAAGGTGAAAAATAGACGATGGAGCAAAATATCAAGCACCAGCTGACGAAGATGCAGGACCTAGAGATTTGTTTGGAATAAAGTTTGATTAAAATGCTTTCTTTTCCGGTAATTTAGTATACGGATTTTATAAATAAGTTTGATTTTTATTTGTAGTTCTTGTTGGACTAAAGAGCGGCATAAGGATACTCTGCCTTTTTAACCTCAAGCGTGTGAAGAGCGCTAGCCCAACGGTAGGTGGGAGATGAATTTCGGTTTAGCATAGCCAAAAACTTTTGATAACTAGCTATATGAAGTTCTTGGATCACTCGATATATGAGGTTGCTGGAAAGAAAATAGAGTGCGAAAACCAAGCGATTCGGTTCCTGTGTAAAATATCTAACGTACCAAAAGAGCGTCCACACGTTGGACATCTAGGGTCAGAACACTCCGAAGTAACGCTCAGGGAGACAAAAGGTTGCTTTCGTCGTGGAACTGGGAAGCTCTCACTTTAAGCTTTGCTAAGTGGCGAGCAGTTCACATTCGTTTGAGGTCTCCTTTAATGATTGAGTACATATATAAATCATCAAATTTTCCACAAGTATATTCATAATGCCTCAATAAACCTTCTCTTTTAAAGCCCTGATTTTCTACTAATTTTTGTGATGATAAATTCGCAGGATCAATTAGCGCCTCAATTCGTTCCATTTCAAAATGTTTATAGCCATATTTAATAACAGCTTCTAAAGCTTCACCAGCTATTCCTTGGCCCCAATATTTTTTATTTAATTCAAACCCTATTTCAGCTCGATAATGTTTAGGGTGCATATTAAGAAAGCCGCAACTACCTATAACAACACCAATATTTTTCTGTGTAATTCCCCACCTTATACCTGTACCTTCTTCCAATATAGATTTATACCATCTTATTTCGCTCAAGACGTCATTTGGGGATTCGTATGGTTCTAACCCCATATATTTAACAACGTCTTTATCTGATAGGTATTTATACATATCGTTAGCATCCTCTGGTGTCACTTCTTTTAAAATTAACCTTTCTGTTTCTATGATCGGAAATTTACTCATCATACAGTCTCCCTTTATAAATATTGGATTTAATAATCTTATAATATATTCTATTCTAGAATTTCTCACTTACATTATGACCAAACTATGCCCTTACGCAGCTAAACTGCATCGTTAGTAAAAAGCATCTCAAGTTGTAGAAACAACTTTGATAGCGCAATATGAAAAATAGCGACTTCTACAACTCAAGATTGTAGGAATTTTTATTATATTACTGGTATTATTTTTTTAGATTTGATAATTCATAGTTAATAACTTCCTTTATCTTATCGTTTCCAATTGCTCCATTATGGAATGTATTAGAATCGCTCCAGTAAAGCTGTCTAAATGAAACACCATTATTAAGTTCAATCCCCAAAAATATACGTGTACCTTCTAGCTTACCTACATCAATTAATGATTGTACATCTTCTAATTTTAATTCATAAAATGCGGCTAGGAACGTATCCTTGGAAGACTGTGAGAATGTGTGTATTCTCTTGCCATCTTCAGTGCTTTCAAAATAGATATTCTTCACCAACTTATCCATAGGGTAAAGTTCTCCTGCTGTTGTTGCCATTTTATTTGTGTTGGCTACATAAACATCATCATTTGCAGCAACAATCAAGGAAGTTGGATATCCTTTTATTTCAGAAATGATTGTTCCTTCTTTTAAATATGTCGCATCACCATTTTGCATCTTGTGATTACTGCATGCACTGTCAGCCATCTTATATGTCACTTTACCAAGTTCTTTACCTTTTTCAATCGTTATAGGGAGATTTTCATTTGCTGGCTCTGGAAAATAATGGGCATACTCTATATCATTAATCATCAGCACATCCACCCATTCAATTATCGCATCAGGACATCCTTTATGAAAAGTGAAGTTACTGCAAGAAGATAACAACAAAGCAAATACAGAAATCAATAGCATATTTTTAAAAACTTTCAACATAACACCTCCTAGTTATTAGACACTTATCACAGATTTAAGTTACAATTAAAATGGGAATATTCAGATTTAATCTTAGGGATGGAAATCGACACACCTGCAACGTTTTAACTTAAAATCCGCTGAATACGATAAAAAAATAAGAATAGAAAGCTTTCTACTAGATTGTACTACGCAAGAGTGTAGTCGTTTGATACAATAAAATCATAGTATTCAAGATAGAAACGGCGGGTGTTCGTATGGTTAGTGATATTTTAATAGAAATTGTAACAGCGATTGGCCGCTTTTTAATCAACCCATTAATGTATATCGCAATTTTATTTGCGGTTTTATTAGGTTATAGTCGTGTAAAGCAGGAGCGGAAATTTTTTAATAGACGTATTATTTGGGGTTGGACAGAGCTAATTGGTCAATGGAAATATGGGTGGCTAAATGCCCTCCTCATTTCACTAATAAGTGTTGGGTTAGGTTTAACAGTACCTAAAGCCTTTTTAATGATTTTAATCGCTATTTCTGCGTTGGCATTATTATTGTTCTTCATTAATGCACTTTCACCTATTTATACAATGGGGCTTGCGACATTAGCAATGTGGTTGATGTACCATTATAATTGGACATTTTCTTGGTGGAAAATCTCTTTAGAAGGTGTAAATTTACTTGATGGTTCCATTATAACGATTACGATTTTAGCAGGTCTATGTGTGATTGCTGAGGGTATGTTAATTCGCCGAACAGCAATGAAGATAACGACACCGAGAGTTGAAAAGACGAAGCGAGGTATGCAGGCAATTGTCTATCGTTCAAGAAATGTATGGGTATTGCCAATTTTCTTTGTAATACCTGGTGATATTATTCCGGTAGATTTCCCTTACTGGCCGCAATTTACATTAGGAGAGAGTACCTTTTCACTCGTACTATTTCCACTTGTTATAGGCTTTTCAAAGCTTACTAGAAAAGAATTACCGACTTTGCAATTGCCTAAAATTGGCAGAGTAGTGCTAATGCTAGGTCAGTTAATTTTAATAGGTGGACTTGCTGCAGCGCTGGAGCCATTTATTGGCATTATCACGTTGGCAATTGGTGCAGTGATTCGTATCATTATTTCGATCTTCTATGCTATGCAAGATAAAAAGGACATTTATGCGGTTGCACCAAATTCAAAGGGTGCTATTATTGCGGCTGTCTTACCTGATTCACCTGCTGAAAAAATGGGCTTACTGGCAGGAGAATGTATTCGTAAAGTAAACGGTCAGGCCATTTTTACAGAAAATGATTTATACGAGGCTTTGCAATTAAATGCTGCACATTGTCGCCTAGAAGTAATAGATCGTAACAATGAAATACGCTTAACACAGCATGTTATATATAGCAATGATCATTATCGTATTGGATTGTTATTAGCTGAGCCGAGGGATATATGATGGATGTTTTCGGGAAAATGATGTTAGCGTTATTTTTACCAGCATTACTCGTATTATTGTTTACTAGAATTACGTATAATCGGTATGTTGCATTAATATTGGCGATTGCGCTTATTGCGGCATCTATCTATGCAGGTTATACTTCGCCACCTATTATCTTCGTAATCGATGCATTTTCGTTAACAGTAGGCTTTTGGCTAGCAAGTAAAATGAAAAAAAACAAAAATTAATATAAAAGGTCAGTCAAAAGTGATAGCTTTCTCACTTTTAAGACTGACCTTTTTACATGAAAAACCTTACGGCTGCCATAATGATAACCCCTGCTACAACTGTAATAGATAAGCTTTTGGTAACAAGTGCAATCATAAGCGTTGGCACAAAGGTAATAAATACGGGCCAATTGAGTGTAACAATTTTTCCGCTTTCTGTATCCAATAAGTTTTCGATGACAAGAGCACTCAAAATACAAACTGGGATAAAGCTTAGCCATTTTAATACAACCTCAGGTAGCTTCACATTTCGGACGAATATAAACGGAATAATACGTGGTAGCCAGGTGACAAGTGCACAGCCAATGATGAGCCATACCATAGTAGCAGTTGTCGTCATTTATCTGTCACCACCCCTATAGTTGCTACAATAACTGTTGAAAGAAGAACAGCCACATGCGAAGGCATAATATAAGAAAGACCATACATAATAACAACCATATAGCCGATTAACATAAGATAATGCATTATTTTACTTTTACCTACACTGTTAAGCTGGAGAACAAGAAGTGCCACAAACATAGCAATCAATGCGAAATCTAAGCCCCATTTTTCAGGAGTTGCTACCCATTGTCCTAAATATGCACCAGTTACACAAGATAGAATCCAAAATGAGTAAGCAGTTATGTTCAGCCCATCCATCCATTTGCCATGTAATTTACCGGTTTGCATTTGCTTTGTAACGGCTACACCAAATGTTTCGTCCGTCAATAATGTGCCGAAACCAACATTTCTTAGCATGGAATAGCGTGTAAAATGAGGAGCTAATGTTAAACTCATTAATAAATGGCGTAGATTTACGACAAAAATGGTTACAATAATAGCAGAAGCAGGGCTATTCGTTAAAAGAAGTGCACAAAAAATAAATTGTGCGGAGCCTGCGTAAATGAGTATCGTTAAAAGCGCAATTTCGAGTACAGATAACCCAGAAGCGGAACCTACAACACCGAAAGCGAGTCCTATGCTAATATATCCGAGTAAAGTGGGGACACAATCTTTAACGCCTTGTAAAAAGCTATCGTCTGGCGTGTTTGCTGTTTCATTCTGAAAATCGGTTGTACTTGTCATAAATAGATCGTCCCTTCTTATAAATTTCCATGTATAATAATGGTGGAATAGTCTGATAGTTCGTGATGTTTATTAAAGTATACATATGTCTTATAAAATAAACAATAGAAATTGGTGAATAAAAATGGAGCAAATGAGTCGAAATTTGGCATTTCAATTAAAGAGGATCCGGCAGCAACGTCATTTAAGCTTAGATGATGTTGCCAAAGCTACAGGGGTAAGTAAAGCTCAACTTGCCCAAATTGAAAAAGGAGAGGCAAATCCTACAGTATCAACGATTTGGAAAATTGCTGCAGGAATGCGCACTTCATTTTCTTCATTATTACAAGCACCAACAGCACACTTTATGAAATATAGTAGTAAGGATGCGCCACGTGTAGATGAAGATGAGGGACGATATCGTGTGTATTCCATTATTCCTTATAATCCAGATCGTGGCTGGGAACTTTATAGGGTTGAAATGGAGCCCGGTGCTTTCAGGAGAAGTGAAGCCCATACAGAAGGGGTAGAAGAAACTGTGACTGTAATCCAAGGGCAGGCCATTATTTCTGCTGGTGAGATGCATGAATTACTAGAAGAAGGGGATACACTAGTATTCTCAGGACATCAGCCACATGAGTATAAAAATACTTCGGAAAAGTTAACGATTTTACATTTAATTTTGCAATATAAATAGAGGTGTCGATTTTGAGTGAATGGTTTACTGTAGATAATATTGAGCAAATTGCGGCACAATATCGAACGCTTGGCCCAATCATTGGTTTATTTTTAACGTTTATAGAGGCGTTTTTTCCGTTTTTACCTCTGGTCGTGTTCGTTGTCGCCAATGCGAGCGCATTTGGTTTATGGTTAGGTTTTTTATTATCATGGATAGGATCTGTAGCGGGGTCATATGCAGTATTTTTGCTTGTCCGACATTTTGGCAACCATCCAAGGCTTCGATTTGTAACAGGCAGTAAAAAAGTAGAGAAGCTAATTAAATGGGTAGATATGAATGGTATTAGCCCATTATTCGTGTTACTTTGTTTTCCTTTTACACCCTCAATCATTGTAAATATTGTAGCGGGGCTGTCCCATATTCATAAAAAGTATTATTTTGTAGTGTTATTGGCTGGGAAGTTCGTTATGATTTTAGGAATGAGCGTGCTTGGTTACGATTTGAAATCGCTCCTAACAAGTCCTGTAAGACTGATTATTGCTGCTGTTGCGATTGTCTTGCTTTGGTGGGTTGGCAAGTTTATGGAGAAACGATTAAATGCGCGTGTAGAGAAAGACTTAAAACATGCGAGAAAATTGACGAAAAATCATCAACGTTAAAAGTTGAATATGCACATCTTACCCCTTTTATCATGTAAAATGAGAGAAGGGGTTTTTTATCTTCATTAATAAAGGTAAGGCAATGCTCGAAAAACATTGAGTAGCGCTTAGATAAAATATTTTAAAATGCATAGGTAGAGTAGCAAAGTGATCAGGTCAGTGCGAAAAGTGATCAGGTCAGTGCGAAAAGTGATCAGGTAGAACAGCAAAGTGATCGGGTCAGTGCGAAAAGTGATCAGGTAGAACAGCAAAGTGATTGGGTCGGTGCGAAAAGTGATCAGGTAGAACCGAAAAGTGATCGGGTCAGTGCGAAAGTGATCAGGTAGAACCGAAAAGTGATCGGGTGAGTACGAAAGTGATCAGGTAGAACAGCAAAGTGATCGGGCCAGTGCGAAAAGTGATCAGGTAGAACAGCAAAGTGATCGGGTCAGTGCGAAAAGTGATCAGGTAGAACAGCAAAGTGATCGGGTCGGTGCGAAAAGTGATCAGGTAGAACAGCAAAGTGATCGGGTCAGTGCGAAAAGTGATCAGGTAGAACAGCAAAGTGATCGGGTCAGTGCGAAAGGTGATCAGGTAGAACCGCAAAGTGATCGGGTCAGTGCGAAAACCGCTCAGGTAGACCAGCAAAGGCCAGGTGTTCCACAACAACAATCACTTTTTAAAATAGATAATTAACAGGAGGGGAAAAGTACATGACATTGCGTATCGTATCAGGACGTTCAGGGACGGGTAAATCAACGTTTATTCATCAAGAGATTGTCGAGCAATTAAAAACAGAGCCGTTAGGTCATCCAATTTTTGTAATTGTCCCCGACCAAATGTCGTACTCAACGGAGTATGAGCTAACGAATAAGCATGGCTTGCAAGGCTTAATTCGTGCACAGGTCATGACATTTAAACGATTGGCATGGCTAGTGTTACAGGAAACGGGTGGTATTGCTCGAAAAGAAGTAAATGGCTATGGTTATCGAATGCTTATCCGTAAACTTTTAGAGGAACAAAAAAGTGAGTTTTCGTTATTTCGACAAGCAGCTGGGAAACGAGGCTTTACAGAAGAAATTGAAACGCTATTACGAGAGTTTAGTCGTTATAGTGTAAATAGTTCGGTGTTAGCTGAAGTGACAGCGTCTTTGCAGGCCATTGATGCGCCTAATACATTGCAAGCGAAGGCTAATGATTTACAAGTAGTTTTGCAAGCTTTGGAGGAACGACTTGGCACGACATATGTCGATAGTGAGGGGTATTATCCGATTTTAACCGAGCAACTAAAATGCTCCGAGACGATGAAGCAGGCGTCCATTTATATAGATGGTTTTACAGCATTTACGGTAAGAGAATTAGAGCTTGTAAAAGAGTTATTGAAGGTGACGAAACAGGTAACGGTAGTTCTTCCCTTTGACCATATCGATGAAGTTTATGATGAGCAATCTTTATTCCATGAAGCCGCTTCTACGAATCAACGTTTACACGACATTGCATCTGAAGAAGGCATTGAAGTTGAAGCACCACTGCACTTCTATAATACGTATCGTTTCCAGTCTAGTGATTTACAACATATGGAAACTCGATTTGCTGATATGGTGCCTCAAGCGAAAGAAACTTCAGGTGATGTAATGGTGCTTGAAGCATCTAATCGACGTGCGGAGATACATGCCATTGCCCGGGAAATAACAAAGCTGACGAGAGAGAAGGGGTATCGTTATCAAGATATAGTACTTCTTTATAGACAAGCAGAAGTTTATGACCCGCTCATTACAACGATTTTCCAACAATACGAAATTCCTATTTTTACAAATTCGAAAAAGACGATGCTGCATCATCCTTTAATTGAACTTAGTCGATCTGCTTTAGAGGTTATTACTTCTAATTGGAAATATGAACCGGTTTTTCGTAGCGTGAAAACAGATTTATTTTTCCCGTTACATGCTGAATTAAATGTTTGGCGTGAGCGAGCGGATCGTTTAGAAAACTACTGTTTAGCACAAGGCGTCTTTGGAGAGCGCTGGTTTGAGGAAGTTCGATGGTTTTTCAAAAAGTATCGCGGACTTGAATTCCATTCACGCGTACAAACGGACGAAGAACGTGCTATGCAGGCAGAAATCGAGGCTATTCGCGACGAAATTCGGCAGCCGCTTAAATCATTACAGGACAAGCTGGAAGTGGCGACAACAGGTAGAGAAGTAGCGACAGCTTTATTTGAGTTGATTGAGCATTTAAATGTTTATGAAAAGCTTCAAGCAATGAAAGATCGTGAACTAGATCGAGGCGATGCATTAGCTGCAAGTGAGCATGATCAAGCGTGGAAAGAATGGATTGCAGTGCTCGATCAGTTTGTGTATATGTTTGGTGAGCAGGAGATGTCCGTGGAGGAAGCGGCGAAAACTTTAGATGAGGGCTTTGATACATTAGAATTTTCGCGTATCCCGCCTACATTAGATGAGGTCATGGTAGCGACAGTTGATTTAGCTCGTTTATCGAATATAAAAGTCGCTTTTGTCTTAGGAATGAATGATGGAGTCTATCCAACTCGTATGGATTATGAGGGATTGCTGTCAGATAACGAACGTGAATGGTTTAGTCAAATTGGCTATGAGCTAGCGCCGACGTCTAAAAATCGTTTACTGCAGGAAAATTTCTTGCTATATCGAGCTTTAACTACGCCATCCGATAAATTATATATGTCCTATCCAACGGCAGATGAAGAGGGCAAGGCACTACTGTCTTCACTCTATATAAAGAAAATTATCGGCAATGATAAAACGGCTGGCCTTTTGAGTGGTGTCGAGGTCGAGCGAGTTGTAATCGATCCAATTGAACTACTGGATGAAAGTGCATTACCGTATTTACGCCATCCACGTACAGCTTTAGCACATTTAATGGTGCAAAAACGCCAAGCTGAACATAGTCGTGAGCTAGCGCCAGAGTGGCTTGCTTTACAAAAATTTTATAGACAGGACCCTTATTGGGCACTTATTTATGATCGAGTTTTACATCCAATCACTCATAAAAATGAAGCTGAGCCCTTAGAAAACTACATCACTCAGGAATTATATGGTCAAAAGCTAACATCTAGCGTGTCTCGTGTTGAGAAATATTTCCGTTGCCCATTCTCGCATTTTACAACGTATGGGCTTCATCTTGAAGAGCGGGCAGAGTACAGACTAGAAACATTTGCAATGGGCGATTTATTCCATGAGGCATTGAAATGGATTACGGAGGAGACACACCGTCTGCAACTATCATGGATACGTTTAACAAAGCAGCAAATTAAACAATTAGCACGTCAAGCCGTAGAGCAAATTGTGCCGGTATTTTCTCATCAAATCTTACTATCTAGTGCACGTTATCGTTACATTCAACGCAAGCTTATACGTATTGTCGAGCGAACAATGACGGCACTTACGCAGCATGCGAATGTATCCCACTTTAAGCCAATTGCCATTGAGGCATCATTTGGACCGGGACAAAATGAACAGCTTCCTCCACTTGAAATAGATTTAACAGGTGGTAAGAAAATGTTTATGCGGGGTCGTATTGATAGGGTAGATAGTGCGTCTATTGATGACCGCTCTTATTTACGGATCGTCGATTATAAATCATCCGCTCGTGATTTAGATTTGAATGAGGTTTATCACGGTTTGTCTCTACAGGTACTAACGTATCTAGATGTGGCGATGGAAAACGCTTCTTATTGGCTGCCAGGTGAGGCGGAGCCAGCTGGGGTTCTTTATGTACATGTCCACAATCCAATGCTAAAGCTTGATAAGGATTTAAGCGACAGTGAAATTGAAGAAGACCGTTTAAAACAATACAAAATGAAAGGTCTTTTGTCGGAAAATGCGGAGGCCATTTTATCGATGGACGAGCAATTAGAGGAATCGAGTGGGCATTCAAAAATTATTCCTGTCTATATGAAGAAAGATGGGACACCATCAGAATCTCAGTCACGGGTTGTACCTGTAAATGATATGAAAAATCTACAGCATTTTGTACGGCGCAAGCATCAAGAGGCTGGTGATGGAATTTTAGCAGGGGATACGTCCATTAGTCCTTATAAACTTAAAACAAAAACAGCATGTGATTACTGTCAATTTACGGCGGTTTGTCAATTTGACCCATCTGATGGCAAGCAAAGCTACCGTCAGTTACAGCAAGCAAAACCGAATGATATCGTTGAGATAATTCGGAAGGAGATGAAGTAAGTTGGTACAAAAAATACCTGAAAAGCCAGCGGAAGTGACATGGACTGATGACCAGTGGAAGGCCATCTATGCAAGCGGCCAGGATACACTTGTATCGGCTGCGGCAGGCTCTGGTAAAACGGCAGTTCTCATTAATCGTATGATTGAAAAGGTAGTGGCGACAGAGAATCCCATCAATGTCGACGAGCTACTTGTCGTAACATTTACAAATGCATCCGCTGCTGAGATGCGTTACCGTATGGCGGAGGCGCTTGAAAAGGCTATTGCAGAAAATCCAACTTCCAACCATTTGCGACGCCAGCTAAGTCTTGTCAATAAAGCACAAATTTCAACGCTGCATTCTTTCTGCTTAGCTATTGTGAAGCAGTACGCCTATATGCTAGATATTGATCCAGGCTTTCGTATAGCAAATGAGGCAGAGGTCGCTTTGTTAAGGGACGATATATTAGCAGAAGTATTAGAAGATGCTTACGATTCTGAGGATGAAGCACAGGTTCAAGCAATCTACCGTCTTGTTGATAGCTTTACATCGGATCGTGATGATCAGGCTATTGAAACATTAATAAGCAAGCTTTATGATACGTCTCGTGTTCATGCAGAGCCTCAAAAATGGCTTCGTAGTTTACCAGAGACATATGACTTAGCAGCGGACGTGACCATTGATGATTTAGAGCTGTCGAAATATGTAAAGTTAACCGTCAAGCATAGTCTTGAGGAGGCATTCGTCTTAATTTCTGAAATGCGTGCCATTACGCTACAGCCCGAGGGACCTGCACCATATGCTGAAACTGCAGAAATGGATTTTGCCATGATTCAGGAAGGCATTCGCATTAGTCGTGAAGGAACGTGGCAAGAACTCTTTGATTATTTTGGTACGGTGAAATGGTCAACTTTAAAGCGTGTATCAAAGGATGCTTTAGTGGATGTGGAGCTACAAGATCTTGCTAAGAAAAAACGTGAGGCAGCAAAAAAAATTGTGAACAAGCTTAAGGAGACTTTTTTCGTTCGGACTCCTGCACGCTTGTTAGAAGAGATTCGATTAATGGGTCCGACGATAGGAACATTAGTTGAATTGACGAATGTTTTTAGTGAACAGTTCCGCATGGCAAAATTAGAACGAGGAATTATTGATTTCTCGGATTTAGAGCATTTCGCATTGCAAATTTTAACTGTAGAAGTTGAAGGTGAATTACAGTCTTCACCGGTTGCACTAGATTTGAAAAAACGTTTTAAAGAAGTACTTGTTGATGAATACCAAGATACAAATATGCTTCAAGAAACAATATTGCAGCTTGTGAAAACAGGTAGTGAGCAAGAGGGAAATCTGTTTATGGTTGGGGACGTCAAACAAAGCATTTACCGTTTCCGTTTAGCAGAACCGAAGCTTTTTATGCGAAAATATAGCGAGTTTCTAGAGACCCCAGATTTAACGGGAATGCGTATAGATTTAAACGCTAATTTCCGTAGTCGACAAGAAGTGTTGAACGCTACAAACTATGTATTTGCACAAATTATGGGTGAGCGTGTAGGGGAAATTCTTTATGATGAAAATGCTTCATTAAAGCCAGCAGCGCCGTATGATGATAAAGAAGTTCCGGTAGAGCTAGTCATCATGCATCCTCCTGACGAAGAGGCGTTGGATGAAGAGGCGGAAGACATTGCAAGCGACGCCTCTGAACTAGAGGAATTAAAAAAATCACAGTATGAGGCACGTTTTATCATTGAGCGTATTCGGCAGATGATGGAGGATGGGACAACCGTATTCGATACAAAAACGAAGACAGAACGGCCATTAAAATATAGTGATATTGTGATTTTAATGCGTTCAATGACATGGTCAACTGATTTAGTTGAGGAATTTAAGCTTGCGGGAATCCCTCTCTATGCGGAGTCCTCTAAAGGATATTTTGATGCGCTTGAAGTTATGATTATGCTGAATGTACTAAAGGTTGTCGATAATCCATATCAGGATATTCCTTTAGCTTCAGTGCTACGCGCACCATTTGTTGGCTTAACAGAAAATGAGCTAGCAAAAATACGGTTAGCAGATAAAAAAGCGCCATTTTATGATGCATTAAGGCAATTTATTCGAAGTGATGGACATGGTGTGCAATCAGACACTTTTGTGAAGCTTCAACGATTTATGCTAGCATTTGAAAACTGGCGAGATTTAGCACGACGTGGTTCACTGTCAGATTTAATTTGGAAAATTTATTTAGACACGCATTATTATGAGATGGTTGGTGCTATGCCAAATGGTAAGCAGCGTCAGGCCAACTTACGCATTTTACATGACCGTGCTTTAATGTATGAGAAAACAGCCTTTCGAGGACTATTTCGCTTTTTACGTTTTATTGATCGTATGCGTACGCGTGGAGATGATTTAGGAACAGCTAAATCAATTGGAGAAAAGGATGATGTTGTGCGTCTTGTAACGATCCACTCTTCAAAAGGTTTGGAATACCCTGTTGTCTTTGTTGCAGGGATGGGGAGACCGTTTAATAAAATGGATTTCCACAATCCGTATTTATTCGATCAAGATTTTGGCCTTGCAGTGAAGGCAATTGATCCAGAAAATCGTATTACGTATACATCTCTACCATTTTTAGCGCTAAAGGAGAAAAAGGAGCTTGAAATGCGGGCTGAGGAAATGCGTGTATTGTACGTAGCGATGACACGTGCGAAGGAGCGACTTATTTTAGTAGGCTCCGTGAAAAATTGGAGTAAAACGCTCGATAACTGGCAGGATGCTCAAAGTTTACCGGTGGATGCCCCATTACAAGAGTATTTACGCGCGAGAGCTAATAGCTACTTTGATTGGCTTGGGCCTGCAGTTGCTAGACATGCAGATTTTGCAAAAATTGCTTCTTCTTCCTATAAGGCATCTGAAGATGTATCACATTGGTGGGTACGAGCTGTAGAAACAAGCCATTATGCGTATGACATACAGGCGTTAGAGGATGAGATACAGCCATTGCTAGAAACGCCAGAGGACGAAGCTTTGCTGTCGGAAATTACGATGCGTTTTCAAACACATTATGCATTTCAGAAATCAACACAAAAACGCTCTAAAACATCTGTAAGTGAAATTAAGCGTATAGAAAATCTACAGCGGCAGGAGGAGCCTGAATATTACTTTTCAGTACCTTCTAAGCAAAAAATGACGACTATTGCGCCCCGTCCAACCTTTTTACAGGACAAACAGATGACAGGTGCAGAAATAGGAACAGCTGTCCATACGGTCATGCAGCATGTACCTCAAAACGGCTTTACGGATGTACAGGAGGTTAAGGAGTTTGTCGCTCATTTAGTGGCAAGGCAGCTTCTGACCGAGGCTGAGGGCAAGGTTGTTCCATGGAAAAAAATATATAATTTCTTTACAACAGATATTGGACAACGCTTTAAAAAAGCAAAAACAATCCGAAGAGAACTGCCATTTACGATTAGTAGGGTAGATGAAGACGGCGACGCTCAAATTGTACAAGGGATTATTGATTGCTTATTTGAGGATGAGAATGGTGAATGGATTTTGCTTGATTATAAGACAGATCGTATCCAATCGCATTTTGCAGAGGAACCAGCGCTAACGAAGGAACTTTTAGACCGATATGGTGTTCAGCTCAGAGTTTATAGTGAGGCGATAGAATCTATCCTTCAAATCAAAGTGAGTGATAAAGTTCTATATTTATTCGATATTGAACGGGCTTTACATGCATAAGTGAACGAGGTGAAAACAGGGCTATCTGATATAGTTTCATAATAAGGGAATGAATTTAGAGAGCCTTGTTTTCGCCATATACATAGAGGAGGCTATTTTGTGGAGTTAAAACCGACAATGTTGCAGGAACGCATCGCAACATTAGATATTTTACGTGGTATTAGCTTACTAGGTATTTTACTCGTTAATATGTTTGCCTTTTATTTGCCAATGCCATATATTGATTTGGCATCATGGTTTACAACACCGTCAGATATGGTGTGGCAGCAAAATTTAGATATTTATGTACAAAGTAGCTTTTATCCACTGTTTGCCATGTTATTTGGCTATGGACTCGCTATGCAATGGCAGAAAGCACAAAGCCGTGAACAAAATTTTTATGCGATAGGACTGCGAAGACTTTCTGTATTGTTTGTATTTGGTTTAATACATGCTGTGCTCATTTGGTGGGGCGACATTTTAATGATGTATGCATTTTGTGGCATTTTTTTATTGCTTTTACTACGTCTACATCCTATTTGGTTATTGTCAATCGGTATTATGATTAACGGTGTTATGCAAGTTTTTATGTTATTTATTGTAGGGTATATTAATTTTAATACGAAAATTGATGAGTATTTAGATATCACTTCGGTAGAGCAGGCGATAACTGCTTACGGGACGGGCAGTTGGATGGATGCATTTATGCAACGTTTAACCGATTTATCTGTTCAGGCGGGAATCGGCATGTGGTTTGTGGTATTATTTACAATTTTACCATTTATGTTAATTGGTGCTGCGGCTTCTAAATGGCGTTTAGTGGAACGAGCGAAGGAGCTAAAATGGCTTTGGCTGGCATTAGCAATAGCTGGATTAGCAGTTGGTATTTTCATCAAGAGCTTACCGATTATGTTTACACGTACGTATTTATTAGACTACATGAAAGTTTACATAGGTGGTCCAATTTTAGCAGTAGGCTACATTGGGCTCATCGTTTTACTTTGTTTATTTCCAACTGTATCAAAGTTGCTTAGTCCTTTTGCCAAAATGGGACGCATGTCGCTAACGATGTACATACTTCAATCGATCATTGGAACATGTTTATTTTATCAATTCGGATTTGGCTGGTATGGAAAAGTGAGCGTCGCAACAGGCGTGTTAATAGCAGTCAGTATTATTATTATCCAAATGATTGTGGCAGAAATTTGGCTAGCGAAATGGCAACAAGGTCCGTTAGAGGCTTTATGGCGCAAGTTAACGTATAAAGAGAAAACTAAAGTAAGTTAATTGTATTCAGCGTGTCGGCAACATATAGTTAATGAATACGTCTTGTATAATAAGAATAATTAATCGTGAATTGGCTCATTATTAAAAGTTGGGATAGCATTTGTTAAAACGTATGTTATGTATATAAGTTGATTGTAGTGGAGGATGGGCGACTCCTTGGGGATCAGCGTCACAGATGAGACCCTGGAGCGATCAACGCGAGTGAAGCGGCTCATCGGACGCCCCCAGGAAAGCGCTCATCCGGAACGGAAATCAACCCACGTTATGGTGATGAGCCCACGATTTAATAGGAATAAAAATAGTTATCGCAAAAGTAAGGCAATTCCTATAATATTGTTGTATCATGTAGAAAAAAGAAGGAGCTCTGAAAATCATGAAAATTTTATCATTTAAATTAGGTGGACATGTAAGCTTTGGACCAAAAGTAAAAAAAGAAGAAGCGGTATGGGATGTACTCGCTATTCAAAATGAACTTCAAGTTCTCCCTTCTTTTTCAAGTTCAATTGTAGATGGCATTGCTCTAGGCTTTGATTTTGTTGAACAGATTCGTAAATTAGTAGAAGCCGCTGAAAAATCAGATCGCGCTAATAGCTTCAAACGTGAATTTACAGCGATCGAGTGGTTATCACCGATTCCACGTACACCAAAAAACATTATGTGTATTGGGAAAAACTATGATGAACATGCTAAAGAAATGGGAGCAGAGGCAGCTCCAACAGACTTAATGGTATTTACAAAATCTCCGACTGCTATTGCTGCTGATGGCCAAACAATATCTATCCATGCCGATCTTTCATCTAAAATGGATTATGAAGGCGAATTAGCTGTTGTCATTGGTAAACGCGGTAAAAATATTCCGAAAAACTTAGCATACGATTATGTATTTGGTTACACGATTGCCAATGATATAACAGCGCGTGATTTACAAGAAAAACATAAGCAATTCTTCATAGGAAAAAGCTTGGAAGGAACTTGTCCACTTGGACCTTACCTTGTAACAAAAGATGAAATTCCGAATCCACAAGATTTAACAGTGGTAACAAAAGTGAATGATGAAGTACGCCAAAACGGCTCAACAAAAGATATGATGTTCACTGTAGAATCATTAGTATCGATTTTATCTCAGCATGTAACATTAGAGCCAGGTGATGTTATTTTAACGGGTACTCCAGCGGGTGTTGGTAAAGGCTTGAATCCGCCACAATTTTTAAAAGCTGGGGATACTGTGAAAGTGTCCATTCAAGGCATCGGTACTTTAGTGAATCATTTTGAATAATTTTTTCAAATCCGCGTGAGTTTACCTCCGCGGATTTTTAACTTCTTTCAGTAGATTCCGGACACAATTATGCAGAGGCATAATTGATGTATATTATATGAACACTATTGTAATGTTTGAAACCCTTTCCATCACATGGTAGGATAGAGTTTGATAGAAAAAAGAATATGAGGTGGGGACAATAATGGATTTCTTAACTAGCCGAACGGATGCGCATATTACTACTTGGGTAGTTGCAATCGTAATCTTTTTAATTGCAGCATTAATGGGCAAGCAGTCAAAAGGCTTACATATGACATTACGTTTATTCTACATTTTAATTATTATTACTGGTGGGGCACTATTCTTTAAATACCAAGCTGGAGATCCAATGCTATATGGTCTTAAATTCTTAGGCGGTATTTTAGTCATTGGTATGATGGAAATGGTATTAGTTCGTCAAAAGAAAAATAAACCAACTGGCCTGTTTTGGATTTTATTTGCAGTATTCTTATTCATTACATTATTTTTAGGCTTCAAACTGCCAATGGGAATAAATTTCTTGGCATAATTATTTTGAAAAGTCGTGAAGATTTCGCTTCACGGCTTTTATTTTTGGGGGGAAGTTAAATCGCTCAGGTAGCTTGAAAAACTGCTCGGGTAAGCCGGAGAAGTGATCAGGTAGGTCGGAAAACTGCTCAGGTATGCCAGAAAAGTGAACGGGTAAGCCGAAGAAGTGATCAGGTAAGCTGAAGAAATGCTCAGGTCCCCAAAAAAATGCTTGGCTCCCCCGACCAAGCCCCAAATGAATTGATTAGGAGAAGTTGACACCTTTTTGTCGTAATTAATTTTGCATTTTCGGAAAATATTTTTAAATGATAGCGACGTGACTATTTTATTTGGTAAAATGACGATGGATTGGTTTGAAAGAGAGGGAATAATAGTGAAATTCAAGAAGTGGATAAGTGCGACAGCTGCATCGCTTTTACTAGCAACTACATTAGTGAGTGCTACACCAGTTGCACATGCTGATGAAGCAACGACAAGAACGATTGCAGAAGAAAGCATCTATGATTTACTCGTTGACCGTTTCTTTAATGGTTCGGGCACTAACGATTTTGATACAAATACGCAAGACCCTACTAAGTTTGCAGGTGGCGATTTTGCAGGTTTACAGGATAAACTAAAATTTATCGGAGAGATGGGCTTTACAATTGTTTCGATTGGCCCTGTTTTTGCCACTGAAAAATATGATGGATCGATGCCGACGAGCTACTCTACAATTGAGCGTCATTTTGGGACATCTGAGGAGTTCCAAAGCGTCATTGAGACCTATAAAGCTAAAAATGTATCGATCATGGTTGATTTCCCGCTAAACAATGTAAGTCCGAATCATGAGTGGGCAAAAGATCCAGCGAAAAAGGATTGGATTACTTCAACAAATAATGGACAAGTACAATGGGACTTAAAAAACAAAGATGTACAAGAAGCACTTATTAAATCTGCAACAGATTTTGTCTCTACATATGATGTTGGTGGGGTGCGTTTAACAAATATTGCTGGTGCCGATACAGGATTTATCAATGCAGTGATTAAGGCATTAAAAGATTCGAAAAAATCGCTCTATGTGATTTCTAATGAAGAAAGTGATGCAAACTTTGATGCAAGCATTTCACCGGCTACAGCTGATATTTACCGTAATATATTTAAAAATGTTGATATGGATTCTTCTAAGTTGATGGACCCATTAAAAGGTGAAAAGCCAACTCAAATTATGGTGGATTCGCTAGAAACACGTCGTTTTACATTTGATTCTGCAGCTGAAAATATGTTCCCACCAACGCGTTTGAAAATGGCTATGGGTGCTTTATTTATGATGCCAGGGATTCCAGTTGTGCAATATGGTACAGAAATTGCGATGAACGGGGAAACAAAGCCAGATACGCACCAAATTTTCAACTTTAAAACAGATGATGAGTTAATCGAATATATTAAAAATGTTCAATCGTTACGTAATAAATCTGAGACATTACGAAATGGTGATTTTGAAGTTATTACAAATGAAAATGGCCTACTTGTATTTACACGAACATCTGATAAAGAGAAATGGGTCATCATGGTTAACAACACTAGTAAAACACAACGCGTTGATTTAACACCTGCTCAGCTTGGGGAAGGTAAAATGCTAAATGGTATTATACATGAAGAAAAAGTTCGTATTAATGAAAAAGATGTGTATCCGGTTATTTTAAATCGTGAAATGGTAGAGATTTATCAAGTTAGAGATGATGAAGGATTAAATGTACCTTATATGGTAGCACTAGGATTAGTATGGGTTATATTCATAGGATTTGTAGTTGTTATTATTAGACGAGGTAAAGTACGTCGTAAGGAGCAAGATGTTCAATAATAAAGGGGCTTAATCCCTCATTGATTTTACAGGCAGTTAATACAAGATAAAATGATAACCCCCTTCAACACTTTTAAGTGCGGAGGGGGTTTTTGTTAAGCTTGATAGCTTTTATTCGTAAAGAAGATGGCAATTGTACCTGGTCCAACGTGTGAGCCGATTGCTGAGCCAATCATTGTTACTTGAATGGCTTTTGGCGAAAATCTTTTTTGGATAGAAGCCTTTACTTCGTTGGCAAAGTCCACATCATCACTATGACTAATACCAATAATTTTCTCAGAAAAATCATCGCCGCGTTCTTGCATTAAATCTAACATGCGAGTGATGGCTTTTTTGCGTCCGCGAGATTTTTCAATCGGCACAAGTTTACCGTCCTCTACATTTAAAATTGGTTTAATGCTTAGGAGCCCTCCAAGAAATGCGCTTGCCTTTGATACACGCCCACCTTTAGCAAGGTAATCTAAATCCTCAACTGTAAATAAGTGTTCCATTTGTGGGGTAAGAGCTGTGATTTTTGCTTCGATTTCTTCCAATGAAGCACCTGTATTTCGAAGTCGAACCGCTTCTTCGACTACTAGACCAAAACCAAGTGAAGCACATTTAGAATCGATGATCGCTAATTTAAGGGAGGGATATTGCTCCTGCACTTGATTGCGAATCATGACTGCCGTATTATAGGTGCCTGATAATTCCGATGAAAAGGCAATATAGATCCCTTCCTCTTCATTCTTTGCTAGATTTTCGAAATGGTTGAGAAAAATCTCTGGTGATACTTGGGATGTTTTTGGGCGAGCTCCTTGACGAATAGCATCGTAAATTTCTTTGGAATCAATTGAAATGACATCATCATATTCATTATTGTTCAATTGCACTCGTAGTGGAAGAAGTTCAACATTGTTTTCTTCATAGTAAAACTTTGGTAAATCACATCCACTATCAGTAAAAATTTTCATCATTTGTCCCCCTAATTTAATATTCTATATGAGAAGTTTTCAAATACCTATACTACATAACAGGTGAACAAGTGTCGAGCTTTCACTTTCCACTTTATGTTTCTCTAAACTATTTCTAATGAAATATTATATAGATATATTATCATATCGAGTTTCAGTATAATTGCAACCCAGGATTTTTAACTTTATTCAATAAGTACCTATCGAATAAAGAGTACTTCTGAATAAAGTTAAAATGAAAAAATGACTCATTACCATAACGTGGTTGATTTCCGTTCCGACTGGGCGCTTTGACGTGACAGCAACAGCACCGATGTTGGTCACGAAGGCGTTATCATAGGACGTGATGGTTTTAGCCTTCGTTCCTCTGTTGCTAATCCCCAAGGAGTCGCCCAATCTCCACTCCAATCAACTTGGTATACGTTTCAACAGGTGTCATCCACAATTTTTGGTGATGATCCAGAAAATGGGGTATCACTACTTAACTAGGTTAATTTCAAGCGATCGATGAGTGTTTTAGCAATGCCATCGTCATTATTGGTTGTGGTAATTTCATTAGCAATATTTTTTAAAGTAGGAATGCCATTGCCCATTGCTACACCGATGCCGGCGTAATCGATCATTTCTAAATCGTTATCTTCATCACCGAATGCAATAATACGCTCGCGTGGAATACCTAAATCTTTTGCTACATGAGCGATTCCCACTGCTTTATTTAAGCCACGGCGAACAATCTCAATAATGTGAAGTGGAGCACCCCAGCGACGATGTTCAATGACCTCTGCATGAACAGCCTGTAAATGATCACGGATAATCGTGGAATTTACTTCATTCGCTTGAATCAGTAAACTAGTTGGGTTATCAAGTAAATGGGTATAGAGGTCTCCAAGAGTAATTTTTGGATTCCCCATATTAAAAATGTTTAATATCCGTTCATTCTCTGTATGCACATAAATATCGTCCTTAACTTCTGCAATGATATTTTCGTATTGATAGCTATTGATGGAATCAACGACATCATGCACTACGCCTAAATCAATAGGAGTATGCTTAGTCTGCCAAGCAGCATTTTTCGGGTGGTGGACGTAAGCACCATTAAAATTCACGATGGGCGTTGTAAGGCCAAGTTCGTGATAGTATATATCACTCGCACGATAAGGACGACCTGTAGCAATCATCACTTGATGACCTTGTTCCTTTGCCTGCAATAATGTTTTTTTAGTTTTGGCTGAAATTTGTTGTTGGTCCGTTAATAACGTACCATCTAAGTCTAAAACGATTAAATGCGGTTTCATAGCTCATTGCCCCTTTCCTATAATTTGAATAGTATCTCTTTGTAAACCATACGTCAAAATTTTGTCACATAGAGAAAAGTTTGCTAACATAAAGATAGACAAAAGTTGGGAGTGACAAAGATGATTGTTGAAAAAGAATTGTGGGGAGATATTCCTTTATTACATATACATACAGAAAATATGAATGAAAAAACCCCAGTAGTTATTTTTTTACATGGTTTTATGAGCGCAAAAGAACATAACTTACATTATGCATACCAATTAGTAGGCAACGGGGTGCGTGTCCTATTACCAGATGCAAAATTACATGGCGACCGTAGTGAAGGACTATCTGAGATGAAAATGAGCTTACATTTTTGGGATATTGTTTTAAATTCTATTCATGAAGTTGAACAATTATATAATGAATTAAAGAATAAAAAATTATTAGTGGATGATAAAATTGGCGTTGCTGGTACATCGATGGGTGGAATTGTAACATCAGGCTGTTTAAAGCGTTATGACTGGATTAAAACAGCAGCAGTATGCATGGGTGCACCAGGGTTTCTTAAATTAGCGGAGTATCAATTACAGCAATTCGCTAAAAGCGGTGTGAATTGGCCAATGTCAGAAGAAGAAGTACAACAAACGAATGAACTTCTTGCTAAATATGATGTCAGCCTAACACCAGAAAAATTCGCAGGACGACCTGTGTTATTTTGGCATGGGGAATTAGATAAAACCGTTCCTTTTAATGAAACGTATAATTTTTATTTAACTTTACGCAATTATTATGAAACAAATCCAGAAGACTTAAAGTTCTTAGCTAATAAAAGAGCGGGCCATGCTGTGTCACGAGATGGTATGTTAGCAGCAACTGAATGGCTTGCACAGCATTTGGCATAATAAGATGCATCTGCTATGATTAAGTTAACACTGTGACGGAAGGAGAAATACAGATGGATCAAGATATGAAAGACAGCATGTTCGGTGCATTAGAAAATGTAATTGACCCTGAGCTTGGTATTGATATCGTCAACTTAGGTTTAGTATATGATGTAGAGTTAGATGAAGAAGGTGTAGCAACCGTTACAATGACGCTAACGTCTATGGGCTGCCCAATGGGACCTGTTATTGTTGATCAAGTGAACACAGCTTTAGGTGAGCTTCCTGAGGTAAAAAGTACAAATGTCAACATTGTATGGAATCCACCTTGGTCAAAAGATAGAATGTCACGCTATGCCAAAATGGCATTAGGTGTACGCTAAGTCCACTTAAAGCACGAGAAAAAATCCCCGCTTATAACACATAAGCGGGGATTTTTTCTGTTTTTGAAATACAAAATAGTTAAAGTAATCTTTGTGACTGTGGCGTGCTTTAAATGAAGAAGATTTCTGTTCCAAGCTACTCATCATAAAACAACAGAAGAAACTTATAATAATGACGCTATTGTATATCTGGTGTTGCTGACGCTTTACTATCTGAAATACAACAATTGTTGCTGTCGCTTCGCTTTCGCACAGACAAAACATTGTTGCTAAAGTTTTTTGTTGTATCACTATGAATTTTAGTAACATGCAAGAAGATACACGCTATGTGATGTGGTTGATTGGAGTGGAGGCTGGGCGACTCCTCGGGGATCAGCGTCACAGATGAGACCCTGCAGCGCAGCGAAGCGGCTCATCGGACGCCCCCAGGAAAGCGCCCAGTCGGAACGGAAATCAACCCCTCGCTTTGCAGAAGAGTCTTACTTTATTTCTTTACATAATAGAACACAAAATCCCCACTTATAACTCATAAGCGGGGATTTTGCATGTTGCTATTAATCAATACGACATATTTGTAACGGACAATTTTCACAGGCGATTTCATCCTTTA
Source organism: Lysinibacillus sp. RC46 (assembly GCF_041262385.1). Classification (NCBI taxonomy): domain Bacteria; kingdom Bacillati; phylum Bacillota; class Bacilli; order Caryophanales; family Bacillaceae; genus Lysinibacillus; species Lysinibacillus sp. RC46. The sequence goes on from NZ_JBGCCF010000005.1 coordinate 23,449, forward strand.
AAAATTGTAAATCGTGAATGGTAATATAACCTTTTTCGAAGGATATGATATTTTGCTTCTTTAAGTCATTAAGCATGCGATTAATCATTTCTCGACTCGTCGCACATAAATTAGCGATTTCTGTATTTGTTAATGGGAGATCAATATAAATAGTGTCATTTTCTAAAGGCTTACCATAAGTATTTGAAAGGCGGATAAGTGTTGAAAATAAAGCGCCCTTTTTACCATTTAAAACTAAATCGCGCAAACGACTTTGATGTTTTAAATTTTCTGTTTGCAACCACTTCATATATTCCACCATTAAATTAGGTTGTTCCACTAGTAAAAGTTCCAATGATTCACGGCTTAGTACATATAAACTAGAGGGTTCTAAAACTTTAGCAGTCATAGAATTATACGTAAGGTTACAAAATAATGAGCTTTCTCCAATAATACTGTCTGGACCACAAATACGAATGGTTAATTCTTTCCCATTCTCTGTTTCCTGACTAATCGAGATTGCTCCTGTTTTTATATAATAAATTTCTTTCGCACGTTCGCCCTCTAAAAAAATTTTACTATCCTTATTCACTTTAATAAAAACACCGTGTTTTTGAAAAAGATCGTGAAATTTTTCTTGTATATTATCCATAATAGTCATATCTTCAACACATCTCTTTCTTTTTACGTAAAAATTGTTTAATTATTACAAAATAAGGTGAACAATTTACTAAATCTAAGAAATATACTTTTATTATAACGTAATTTTCCAGTTATAAGTGAAGAAATTTTAGGACTATTTCTTTGCTATGATTTGTCGTGTGTTGTAAAATAAAGTTAGTCAAAAAAGGTCAAACATTTTTAATGAAACAGAATGGCGAACGGGATTCCGCTTAACATTATTGAAAAGGAGTGCTAAATATGCAATTTCAACAAACAAATGACAAAAAACCATTAGAACAATTTGGACGTAATTTAATTGAAGAAGTAAAAAACGGTAAAATGGACCCGGTAATCGGCCGTGATGAAGAAATTCGGAATGTTATTCGGATTTTAACACGTAAAACGAAAAATAATCCTGTCTTAATAGGTGAGCCTGGGGTTGGTAAAACAGCTATTGTAGAAGGATTAGCCCAACGTATCGTAAAGGGCGATGTGCCTGAGGGGTTAAAGGATTGCATACTGTATGAGTTAGATATGAGTGCCTTAATAGCAGGTGCTAGTTATCGAGGACAATTTGAAGAGCGCTTAAAGGGTGTTTTAAAAGAGGTAAAAGACTCAGAGGGGCGCATTATTTTATTTATAGATGAAATTCATACGATTGTTGGCGCTGGTAAAACGGAAGGTGCGATGGACGCTGGGAATATGCTAAAGCCAATGCTTGCACGAGGTGAGCTACATTGTATCGGAGCTACAACATTAGATGAATACCGTATGTATATTGAAAAAGATCCTGCTTTAGAGCGTCGTTTCCAACAAGTGCTTGTACGTGAGCCATCTATTGAAGATACAGTTTCCATTTTACGAGGCTTGAAAGAGCGCTTTGAGTTACATCATGCAGTACGCATTCATGACCGTGCGATTGTAGCGGCAGCAGAGCTTTCAGATCGCTATATTACAGAGCGTTTCCTGCCAGATAAGGCCATCGATTTAATCGATGAAGCATGTGCGATGATTCGAACAGAAATTGATTCCATGCCACAGGAATTGGATGCAGTAAAACGCCGTATTATGCAACTTGAAATTGAGGAACAAGCACTACGTAAAGAAAAGGACGAGGCAAGCAAAAAGCGACTAGAGCAACTCAGTGATGAATTAACAAAGCTGAAAGAATCTTCTGAGGGTATGCTTAAACAATGGGAAACCGAAAAAGGGGCGTTACATGGCATTCAGAAAAAACGTGAAAAACTAGATAAATACCGTCGTGACTTAGATGAAGCAGAAAGTAAATATGATTTAAATAAAGCAGCCGAACTACGTCATGGGAAAATTCCTACGCTTGAAAAGGAAATTCAAGAGATGGAAAAACAATTAGAGAATGGTACGGAATCACGTATTTTACGTGAAGAGGTAACAGCTGATGAAATCGCATCTATCGTCTCACGCTGGACAGGGATACCAGTGACGAAATTAGTAGAAGGTGAGCGTGAAAAATTATTGCGCTTAAAAGATACATTGCATGAGCGTGTAGTCGGACAAGATAATGCTGTACAACTTGTTACAGAAGCGGTATGGCGTGCTCGAGCTGGTATTAAAGACCCGCATCGACCAATTGGTAGCTTTTTATTCCTAGGGCCAACAGGTGTTGGTAAAACAGAGCTTGCGAAGGCACTAGCGGCACAGCTGTTTGATTCTGAGGATCATTTTATTCGCATTGATATGAGTGAATATATGGAGAAGCATAGTGTATCACGTCTTGTAGGGGCACCTCCAGGCTATATTGGTTATGAAGAAGGTGGACAATTAACAGAAGCTGTTCGCCGAAATCCATATTCAGTAGTATTATTAGATGAAATTGAAAAAGCTCACCCTGATGTTGCAAATATTTTACTGCAAATTTTAGATGATGGACGCATTACGGATAGCCAAGGTCGTATGGTCAACTTTACGAACACAGTGGTTATTTTAACTTCTAACATTGGCTCAAACTATTTAATGGAAGCAAAAGAAGAAGATGTAGCAGTTGAGGATTTAGTGATGGCTGCACTTCGTCAACACTTTAAACCAGAGCTGTTAAATCGAATGGATGATATCATTATGTTCCATGCACTATCGGCTGAGCACTTCACAGCGATTGCTTGGAAATATGTCGAACAGCTTATCAAACGAGTTGCAGAGCAAGAAATTACTTTACAAGTAGAACAAAATGTAATTGACTGGGTTGTAGAACAAGGAGCAGATGCTCAGTTTGGCGCTAGACCACTAAAACGCTTCGTGCAACGTTATATTGAAACTGCGGTTGCAAAAGAATTGCTTCGTGGTGAAGTATTACCAGGAGAAACATTGCACATTAGAATGCATGATGGCCAATGCATCGTTGAAAAATAACAAAAAAACCTGTTCCGCATTGAGCGAAACAGGTTTTTTCTAGTTGAATTAATGATTGTCTGCAGCTTCTGGAGTTGACTCGTTTGGAATAACTGCACCGATGATGAAAACAAGAATTGTAAATACAACTGATGTGACAACAGCAGTTTGGAAATCAAAATCTGCACCAAGTACAGCGCTTACTACGTAGTTTACCATTGAAACTAGTAGGAATGACCATATGAATGTTACGATATATTGCATTAATTTCACCTCAACCGAACTTTTTTATATCATTATCATATCATAACATAAATCGAAAAAAAAAGAACCTTTTCTGTGAAACATGGCGAATTTGTAACAACGATAATCATCAATTGAGAACATTTTAGATGGCAAAATATTCGATTGGTTCATATCTATTTTCGATTTCCTGCTGTTCTATTATTCAAACCAATGTTGTAGTTCTAAGTTATTTCATACCGAGGTGGCTTATTTTGGTCATCTGTGATGCGTTGGTCATTATTAATTTGAAACTTTTCTACGTACCATTCGTATTATAACTAGACAATTCTAATTTTATAGAACTGAATAAAGGGAGAAATGAATTTTTTGAACCATTGAATGAAACAATTACTTTTTGTGATTTACTTGATTACCATTGCGGATGCGTATTACTCAACGTTGTTTATTGAATCAAAAACACCACCGCAACACCAGACGATTAAAGCGTCAGCCATTACGTTGGCACAACTACGGTAGCAAACCTAACAAAAAGAAACGTACAACACGTCGTTTGAAACCTTCTGTGTTGCAACCCATCAAGCGATTTCTTCAGAGCACTAAGTGTTCAAAAGAAAACGTGATCCTTAACGACCTATTAGAGAATAGTTTGGACGTACGCAGATTCATGCGAGAGCCACCTTTCATCTTTTTACGATATCGACTTTTACGATGTTGATAATAGCAATTGTTAGACTAAAGCTGCAGATCTATTTGCAGCTTTTTTCATTAACCACCATTATTAAATTTTTCAGCCTCACTTATCCTCAAAAATACGCTTTTTCCTGCATCAGTTCTAAAAGTTGTAGATGACATTTGTTAAATCGTATGGCATGTATATAAGCTGATTGGAGACCATTGATACTACTAGTTTTAAGACGTTAAATTTAATTCATCTTGCACCTCTCCTTCATTATGAGTTATAATTATGACCAGTTACTAATAATTGATAGTAAGAAAGCAGAGGGGTTGCTAAATGAACGCTGGTATTATAGGAATTGGCAAATACGTTCCGGAGAAGGTCGTTACAAATTTTGATTTAGAAAAAATGATGGACACTTCGGATGAATGGATTCGAACACGCACGGGGATTGAAGAACGTCGTTTTGCCGCAGATGATCAGGATACGTCAGATTTAGCAGTAGCTGCTGCTAAGGAGGCTATTGCAAAAGCAGGTATTACGCCAGAGGAAATAGGCTTAATCCTTGTTGCAACTGTAACACAAGATCAAAACTTTCCAAGTGTAGCATGTATGGTTCAGGAGCAAATCGGAGCAGTCAATGCAGCTGCGATGGATCAAGCGGCTGCTTGTGCAGGATTTATATATAGTTTAGTGACAGCAAAGCAATTTGTAGAATCAAATGCTTATAAATATGTCTTAGTAGTAGGTGTTGAAAAGCTGTCGAAAGTACTTGATTGGGAAGATCGCAATACTGCTGTATTATTCGGTGACGGTGCAAGTGCAGCGATTGTTGGTCCAGTATCAGAAGGTAGAGGTATTTTATCATTTGAGCTTGGAGCTGACGGCACAGGTGGAAAGAACTTGTATTTAACACAGCAAGATACAATCGCTATGAATGGCCGTGAAGTATTTAAGTTTGCCGTTCGTCAAATGGGTGAATCTGCAGTAAACGTTTTAGAAAAAGTAGGTTTAACAAAAGAAGACGTAGATTTTTTAGTGCCGCATCAGGCGAATATTCGAATTATGGAATCAGCTCGTGAGCGTTTAGAGCTACCACCGGAAAAAATGTCAAAAACGATTCACAAATATGGGAATACGTCGGCAGCATCTATTGGTATTTCCTTGGTAGATGAGCTTGAAGCAGGTAAGATAAAAGATGATGATTTATTAGTACTTGTTGGATTTGGTGGTGGCTTAACATGGGGCGCCGTTACAATAAGATGGGGAAAATAAAAACGAAAAATGCTTGAGGGGAGTAAGACAATGAGTAAACGACGAGTAGTAATTACAGGAATTGGCGCAGTTACACCACTAGGAAATAGCATCGAAGAAACATGGACTAACATTAAAGCTGGAAAATCTGGCGTTGGCGAGTTAACACGTTTAAATAAAGATCTTTTCGCAGCGAAAATTGCTGCTGAAATAAAAGATTTTAATATAGAAAAGTATATCGAACGTAAAGAAGCCCGTAAAATGGATCGTTTTACACAGTATGCCTTAGCAGCGTCTATCATGGCGATGGAAGATGCACAATTAACAATCGATGAAGAACTAGCACCACGAGCAGGTGTCTGGATTGGCTCTGGAATCGGTGGGATGGAAACATATGAACAACAGTTTTTAACTTTCCAAGAGCGTGGAGCAAGACGTGTAAGTCCATTCTTTATTCCAATGATGATTCCAGATATGGCTTCAGGCCAAGTATCGATTCACTTTGGAGCAAAGGGTATTAACTCTTGTTCAGTAACTGCTTGTGCTTCAGGTACAAACTCCATTGGGGATGCTTTTAAAGTAATTGAGCGTGGCGATGCAGATGTTATGATTTCTGGCGGTGCAGAGTCGCCGATCGTTACGATGGCAGTAGCAGGCTTCTGCGCAAATACTGCATTATCTTTAAATACAGATCCGGAAACAGCTTGCCGTCCATTCGATAAGAATCGCGATGGTTTCATCATCGGTGAAGGTGCGGGTATTGTTATTTTGGAAGAGTATGAGCACGCAAAAGCCCGCGGTGCAAAAATCTATGCAGAAGTTCTTGGCTACGGTGCAACAGGAGATGCGCATCATATTACAGCTCCAGCTCCAGAAGGAGAAGGTGCTTCTCGTGCAATGATGCAAGCTTTAACTGATGGTGGCGTAGAAGCTTCTCAAGTAGACTATATTAACGCACATGGAACAAGCACACCATATAATGATTTATTTGAAACACAGGCAGTAAAAACAGTCTTTGGTGAACATGCCTATAAGCTTGCGATGAGTTCTACAAAATCAATGACAGGTCACTTATTAGGTGCAGCTGGTGGTGTTGAAGCTATTTTCACAGCGCTAGCATTGAAAGAAGGCATTTTACCACCGACAATTAATTTAACAGATCCAGATCCAGATTGTGATTTAGATTATGTACCGAATGAAGCTCGAAAAGCAGAGATTCAATATGCTATGAGTAATTCACTTGGGTTTGGTGGACACAACGCTAGTCTACTATTCAAAAAAATCGAGGAATAATAAAGTAAAACTTTAATCAGTGGGGTTTCATCTCCCACTGATTTTTATAGTTCACCATTCGGGCTTTTACAGGCAGTTAATTAAGGTGTCATCATTTTAAATAAAGTAAGGCTTTTCCGCAAAACGAGGGGTTGATTTCCGTTCCGACTGGGCGCTTTGTTGCTGTCGCTTCGCTTTCGCACAGAGCAAAGCTTCCTGGGGGCGTCCGATGAGCCGCTTCACTCGCGGTGCTCGCTCCAGGGTCTCGGGCCAACACGATGTTGGTCACGAAGGCGTTATCACAGGATGTGATGCTTTTAGCCTTCGTTCCTCTATCGCTGATCCCCAAGGAGTCGCCCAGTCTCCACTCCAATCAACCGCTCTGCAGCAAAACGTCTTTATATGCGGAAAAATAGTGGCAGTAACAACAGATGTACAGTCGCTTCACTGCTATAAGTCTATTCTGTTTGATTAGTCTTTCAACAACATAAAAAAACGTCAGCCAATTTACGTGGCTGACGTCTTTTTTTATAGTTTTGTGAATAGATGATAATTAAGAAGAAATAGAAAGGATGCCCTTATCTTGTTCCGACTCTTTTTATTTTTAATGAGCTATGGCTTATTGATTCTCTCAGTAGGGAATCTCATTTTGTATTTGAATTATCGGACACTCGGATATTCCTGGCTAGTAGTTTTTAAGTTCATGGCACAAACATCAGCATTTTATATGGCCATTGGATCAGCCATTGTGTTATGCGCTGTTGTACTTGATCTTGGTTATGATAAAACTTTAAATGAAAAAGAGAAAATGTAACTCTTAAGTTGCTCTCTTTTTGGCCAAGCTCTTACAATCATCTTTATGATAAAGTCTTCTTTTTAGCGACGTGCACGACCAAGGCCCATTGCCTCTTCCATGCGTTTTAATGTAGCACTTGCAATTGCATTTGCCTTTTCAGCACCTGCGTCTAAAATAATATCTAATTCTGATGATTCTACCAAATTATAGAACTTCTCTTGAATTGGTGTCAGGTGATCAATAACAGCTGCTGCAACGCCTTGTTTGAAACCACCATAGCCAACGCCTTCGTATTTTTTTACAAGGTCGTCAATTGATACGCCTGAAATGGCAGATTCGATTGTTAGTAAATTAGAAACACCAGGTTTATTTTCTACATCAAATGCCACAATACCATCAGAGTCAGTAACAGCAGACTTAATTTTTTTCTCAATATCTTTCGCTGTATCTAAAAGCTTGATTGTCGCTTTTGTATTTGGATCAGATTTACTCATTTTCTTAGTTGGTTCCTGTAGTGATTTGATACGAGCTCCCGCTTTTGGTAATTGAATTTCAGGAATCGTTAAAACGTCACCATAACGTTTGTTAAAGCGCTCTGCTAGATCACGAGTAAGTTCAATATGCTGCTTCTGATCATCACCAACAGGGACAATGTTTGTATTATACAAAAGGATGTCTGCTGCCATTAATGGTGGATATGTTAGTAGAGCGGCAGATACGCTTTCCTTACCGTGAGATTTATCCTTGAACTGTGTCATACGTTCAAGCTCTCCAATCGATGCGACACATTGTAGCATCCAGCCTGCCTGTGCATGTGCTGACACTTCTGATTGAATAAATAATGTAGATTTTTTAGGATCGATTCCAGTAGCGATATACGTAGCTGCTAGGTTGCGAATATTTTGACGTAATTCCTTGGGATCTTGTGCCACTGTTATTGCATGCTGATCGACGATACAATAAACAGCATCTCCTTCATCTTGTAATGCAGGGAATTGCTTAAACGCACCTAAATAATTCCCTAGAGTTACAATACCTGTTGGCTGTACGCCTGAAAAAATAGTTGTCATTGTCATTTCCTCCTTGAATTTTGTTACCTCAGCTAGTCTTTACATAAGACCTGATCCGTTGATCCAAAATAAAAAAACATCATGCGTCCTCATTAGTTTTCTAATGAAGGGACGAATGATGTTTGAATCCGCGGTACCACCCAGCTTGCCTAAATCGGCCACTTTGCTTCGTAACGTGAAGGGACGAGCTTTGCTAATAGACTCCAGTAAGGAAACTAAGACGTTCACAAAGCTAACTCGGAAGTCCATTCCAAATGCTTACACGATCTGTTTGCAGCAACCACAGACTCTCTTAACGTGTAAAATGCATATGTACTACTCTTCGTCAGCGTTTTTTTATTTAGTTCAATAACCGTCTTCCATCTGTATAGATGAGGTGAACCCACCAAAGACATAATTGATTGATTGCAAAAAATTATATTATAAAGGATCGGTAAAAAGCAAGTGGGTAAAGTCAGACTTTTGGCGGTGTTCATTATTGGAAAAAAATTATATGCTATTTTCGCTGGTTTTTTATTTCCGTGCAGCAATAAATGTGTTCTGTCGAAAGCGAAGCGTCAGCGACAAAGCGCCCAGCCGGAACGGAGATCAACCACACGTTATGGTAACAAACTATTTATTTGAAAATGCAACCAATATTAGTAAATATACGTCTATATTGTACACACGGAACTGACAATATTCTCGTTTAAATTTTTTAAATGAGAACAAAAATAATCACGAAATGAGTGTTTAAAACGTGCTGCGAATGGGAATATTATTAGTAGTTCATTAGACATGCCAAGAAGTAACCTGCTTTGAAAAGTTATATAAATAGACAGAAAATTTCGTGTGATAGGGTTATTCTTTTTTTTATTGGAACTATATTCAAACATCACAGAGTACTGTATAATGGTATGTAGATTACATTACATTAATTCTAATTTAACACGCTGGTTTATAGATAATGATTAAAAGGAAAGGATGTGTCAGTATGATAGTAACTTTATTTACATCACCAAGTTGTACGTCTTGCCGAAAAGCGAAAGCATGGTTAGAGGAGCATGAAATCCCATATACAGAACGTAATATATTTTCCGAACCATTAAGCATTAGTGAAATTAAAGAGATTTTGCGTATGACAGAGGATGGTACGGACGAAATTATTTCAACTCGATCAAAGATTTTCCAGAAATTGAATGTTGATGTTGAAAGCTTACCATTACAACGTTTATATGAGTTAATTCAAGAGTATCCAGGTTTATTACGTCGTCCAATCATTTTAGATGAGAAACGTTTACAAGTTGGCTACAATGAGGATGAAATTCGTCGTTTCCTACCTCGTAAGGTTCGTGCGTATCAATTGCAAGAAGCACAGCGCATGGTGAACTAATATCTCCATATTCTGCATAGAATAAGTATTAGATGTTACATATGCATCAAGCATATAGTGACATCTATTTTTTTGTGTTTTACTTATGTAAAACCTTCTATATAAAGTATAATAAATAGTAGGGAAAAGTCATATATTTCCGTAAAGTATGTTAAACTTGATTTAAACTTAATAGTTTACTACAATTTCAATAATTCAAATATCTTCTGTGAAACGGTGTATATCCTTTTCATTTTATGACAGAACAGCATACAATATAATTAGAGACAACTGTGGACAATTAATTTTTGATTTCGGTTGCTCAACGGTTTTACTGTAGTGTGGTCAAAGGTTGAAAAACAAAAACGGGGTATGAGGTTAAAAACAATGAATAAAAGCATACTAATGAAACAAAACTGTTTTTCGACAAATGACAGTGAAGGGAGATGAGGTCTAGTGGACATCGAACGTGTAAACGAAAATACACTCAAGCTCTTTATTACGTACAATGATATAGAGGATCGCGGCTATAGTCGTGAAGAAATTTGGTACAATCGAGCAAAGGGTGAACAACTTTTTTGGGATATGATTGATGAAGTAAACACGGAGGATTACTTTGATGTAGAAGGTCCTATTTGGATTCATATCAATGCGTCTGAAGTAGGCTTAGAAATCATTGTCACACGTGCACATATTTTAAAAGACGGTGAAACCTTAGATGGTTCTTCGCAATTTGGCGAACACAAAGAGATGTTTGCCCCATTTGAGGACGTTGGAGAAGATCTTCTCAGTCAACTAACTCAGTTTGGTGACTTAGATGAATCAGAGTTATTTATGGATACAGATATTTATGTTTATAAATTTAAAGATATTGATGAGTTAATCCCTGTAGCGAAACGCATAACAGATGAATTAGTGGATTCCTCATTATTTAAATATGAAAATTGGTACTATTTGGTAGTTGATTTCGCGAACGCAGATGAAGAACTAAATCATCACGATAGAAATGCCGTTATTAAAGAATTTTTAATACCATCAAATTTCACAATCCATCGCTTAGAGGAATATGGCGAAAAAATTATGGAATATAATTGCTTTGAAACAGTGCGAAAATATTTTATTTAAAGTAATAAGTACTTGATGAGTGGCTTAGACTGTAAACAAACTTGGTGATTATCAAGTTTGTTTACAGTCTTTTTATTTCGTTTTAAAAGATAACAATTTTTAAATTTCAAGAAAAAGCCGTTCTTTATTTGTTGCTTTAAAAACACTCCTTTACAATCAGTCAAAAAGGAGATGATTTTATGCTTATGGCCTATAACGAACTTCAGCAGATTTTCCTCCCATACCATTATTCAAGGGAAGAATTACAACGATATAGGCGGCAGATGAAATTTTATTGTCCCCAATGCCAACAGCCTGTCCAATTAAAGATTGGCCAATATAATATCCCTCATTTCGCACATATTGCTAATAATAGCTGTGAGCAGTTATTTGCAGAGGGTGAATCAAAACTTCATTTACAAGGAAAAGTCCAATTATTTGAATGGCTAAGAAAACTCGGGCATACAGTAAGGCTGGAGCCTTATTTACAGAAACTTTCACAGCGACCAGATATGCTTCTAATAAAGGAGCAAAAGCAAATTGCTATTGAATTTCAATGTAGTACAATTTCCCATGAAAAGTGGCTATTGCGTACATCTGGATATGAGGAAAATTCTATACAGCCGTTGTGGCTTTTTCAAACACCTCAAAAACAATCTACACAAGGTATTCAAAAAATTTCTATTTCCCCAATTATGCAAAAGGTGATAATGGTCACAGCACAAGGCTTAACTTATTTGGTGACCTATGATGCAAACACATCGAGATTTATTTATTGGACGAATCTTCTTCATGTTCATGGGTATACTTTTATAGGTAAAGTACTGGAACTAACGATTAACAAGCAACATTTCCCTTTTTATGAGCCTAAGCCAATTACGAAAGAGGAATTTCATCTATATTGGCAGCTTTATAAAAAGCAGTGTAAGCAATTCGTATACCAACGTTTATTACATAGTAAAAATGGAGTACAAGATTCATTTTTACGAAGTAGTTATGAGTTACGCTTTACTTTAACTGCAATGCCTGATTACGTAGGTGTTCCGGTAAAAGATGCAGAAGCGATACCGATGTTTTCTATTGAGTGGCAAACGATTTTCCTCTATTTTTGTCGTCGATTACAATTAGAACCTCATGAACTAGACGAGAGAACTATTCGATCGTTTTTAATCCAACAAAATGTAGGGGTAACAAATCAAGCAGTACAAGCAATTAAAAATTTTGGAATGGTGCTGGCGAAAAGTTATGAAGAAAAGGATATTTGTGAGCAAATATACGCACATTTATTTGCAATTGCCACAATATACTGAGAAAATATGAGAGTATAGGAAAAGCTAACAAATTAAGGGGGCTGGCACATGGCTAGTAATCAAATTTTAGTAAGAAATGAAGTTCCGGAAGAGTTAACTTGGCGCTTGGAGGATATATTTGCAACTGACGCACTATGGGAAGAAGAGTATAAAGAAGTTGGAGAAATTGCAAAAAAGGCATCTAGCTATGCAGGTACTGTAAAAAATGGGGCAGATGCATTATTAGCAGTTCTAACTTATCACGATGATATTTATCAACGAGCAATGAAGCTTTACACGTATGCTCATATGCGTTATGACCAAGATACGACAAATAGCTTCTACCAGGATATGAATAGTCGTATTCAAACATTAGCGACTAGTATCTCAGCTGCCCTATCGTTTTTAACACCTGAGATTTTATCATTGAGTGAAGAAACAATAGAACATTACTTAGCAGAAAACAAAGACTTACAACTGTATAAGCAATCTTTAAAAGAAATAACGATGGCACGTCCGCACGTTTTACCAGCAGAACAGGAAGCATTACTTGCACAAATGTCTGAGGTTACAGGTACTGCTTCAAATACATTTAGTATGTTAAACAACGCAGATATAGTCTTCCCTAAAGTGAAAAATGAAGATGGAGAAGAAGTGCAGCTAACACACGGTAACTATATTAAGTTTCTAGAAAGTAAAGATCGCACTGTTCGTGAAAATGCCTTTAAAGCAATGTATGAAACTTACGGTAACTTTAAAAATACGTTTTCGTCTACAATAACTGGCAATGTTAAAAAGCATAATGTCAGCGCACGTATTCGTAATTATGATTCTGCACGCCACGCAGCAATGTCTAACAACTTCATTCCAGAAAGTGTTTATGACCAATTAGTAGAAACAATCCATAAGCATTTACCAGCTATGCAGCGCTATATCTCATTACGTAAGAAACTTTTAGGTGTGGATGAACTGCATATGTGGGATTTATTTGCTCCACTTGTTAAGGAAGTCGATATGAAAGTCACTTACGACGAAGCGAAGGATATTTTAGTAAAGGCTTTAGCGCCATTAGGTGAGGAATATCAAGGTATTGTTCAAGGTGGTCTTGATAACCGTTGGGTGGATGTCCTAGAAAACAAAGGGAAACGTAGTGGTGCGTACTCTTCAGGTGCTTATGGAACGAATCCATACATTTTAATGAACTGGCAAGACAATGTTAATAATCTGTTTACACTTGCTCATGAATTTGGTCATAGTGTACACAGTTATTATTCACGTAAAACTCAGCCGTTTGTTTATGGTGATTATTCTATTTTCGTGGCTGAAGTAGCTTCGACATGTAATGAAGAACTGTTAAATGATTATTTACTGAAAACAATTGAAGATCCACAACAGAAAATTTATTTATTAAATCATTGGTTAGACGGCTTTAGAAGTACTGTTTTCAGACAAACAATGTTTGCTGAATTTGAACACCTAATCCACCAAATGGATAAGAATGGTGAATCTCTAACAGCGGAGCGTTTAACCGAGGTTTACTATAATTTAAATAAACAATACTTCGGTGAAGATATTGTTGTAGATGAGGAAATCGGCTTAGAATGGGCTCGTATTCCACACTTCTACTATAATTACTATGTGTATCAATATGCTACAGGTAAATCAGCTGCAACAGCATTAAGTAAACAGATTTTAGAAGAGGGTACACCAGCTGTGGAACGTTATATTAATAACTTCTTAAAAGCAGGTTGCTCTGATTTCCCAATTGAGGTATTAAAGGCAGCGGGTGTTGATATGAACGTTGCTAAACCGATTGATGATGCATGTAAAGTATTTGAAGAACGTTTAAATGAGTTAGAAAAATTATTGTTGAATAATTAATTTTGAAGGCTGTAGGTATTTCACTACAGCCTTTTTTCTATGATTAATTAAATAATAAAAATTTAAGGAATAATGATTTTTTTTGATTTCTAAATGGTTTAAAAGTACGTATCTTGAAAAAATACTGTTTGTAATCGCTTTCTATTTGACAAATTTGTGAATCTATCATCGGACTTGTTGCTATATTTACTATTCCATGATAAATTGATTCATGTGAAATAAATCACAAAAACAAACATACACCCCTTTGTTTGAACGTGAACATTTCTCCCATCCCCTTTGTGAAAAAGAAGCGTCACTATCTGTCGAGGATAGTGGCGCTTCTTTGTTTTGTTTTATGTCGATGTAAGGTGTCAATTTAAATAAAGTATTGCTCACTGCAAAGAGAGAGTTGATTTCCGTTCCGGCTGGGCGCTTTGTTGTTGCTGTCGCTACGCTTTCGCACAGAGCAAAGCTTCCTGTGGGGCGTCCGATGAGCCGCTTCACTCGCTTTGCTCGCTCCATGGTCTCGGGCCAACACGATGTTGGTCACGAAGGCGTTATCACAGGATGTGGTGGTTTTAGCCTTCGTTCCTCTATTGCTAATCCCCAAGGAGTCGCCCACCCTTCATAGAATTGAGCTTCTGGAAGCCCACTTCTTCAGAGGTGGGCGGAATGAAGTGCATTTTTCTTTTTAGAACATATGTTTATATTGTATATTGTAAATAATCAAAAAAAGAAAGGGGTGACGGGTAATGACGAAAGGGAAGAAAGATTGTTTTGTTATAGAACTCAAGTTACTTATAGATACATGGCAAAAAGATATTCTATTAAAACGTTTTGAAATTGCCCGTACACTCTATAATATAACCTTGTCTTATGCAGTAAAAAAATATACTTTAATGCAAGAATCAAAACACTATCGAAAACAATTACGTTGCTACCAAAAAGCGAAAAAATCTAATGATTCAAAAGAATTGAAGCAGACCGCAAAAGAATTAGATCACATTCGTAAATCTTTTGGATTAAGTGAATATCAACTGCATGCGTATATTAAAAAGCATCAACATAACTATAAAAAACATATAGATAGCAATACTTCTCAGAAAATCGCCTCTACTGTCTGGAAAGCGGTTCAAGATGTTCTATTTAAAGGGAGTAAAGCACACTTTAAACGTTACAGAATGCTTCATTCTGTAGAAGGGAAATCTCATAAAGCAGGCATTCGATTTAAAGAGAATATTGTCTATTGGAATGGATTAACCCTTCCTGTTCGTATTCGCAAACAAGATTTGTTTGTAAAAGAATCCCTTGCTCTTCATACCATTAAATATTGTCGTCTAGTCAAAAAAGTGATTCGTGGAAAACATACTTTTTACGTACAACTTGTGATCGATGGGATTCCTCCTGCAAAGAGAATTCCATCTACAGGAGCCTTTCGACATTCCTATCAAAAACAAAAACGAGTAGGTATTGACATTGGTCCTTCTACCATTGCGATTGTTTCAGAAGAAACAGTTTTCATGCAACAACTTGCACCAGAAGTACCTTTATTGGAGAAACAAAAAAGACGTTTATTACGCAAGTTGGATAGAAGTCGTAGAAGTACCAATCCTAACAATTTCAAAAAGGATGGTACTATAAAACATGGCGTCAAACTCCGTTGGACATATAGTAAAAACTATCAAAAAACAAAAAAACAAATAAAAGAATTATATAGAAAGAAAGCTTGCTACATCAAAGAAAACCATGGTGCGTTAGCAAATATAATCTTGTCTCTTGGCGATGAGGTGTACATCGAAACCATGCATTTTAAAGGATTGGCAAAACGTACAAAAGAAACCAAAACAAATATACAGGGCAAAATCCAATCCAAAAAGCGTTTTGGAAAAAGCATTGGGAATCATGCCCCTGCCATGCTAGTGGAAATCATCCATCAAAAATTAGGTTACACAAAGCAAACGATACAGAAAGTAAATACGATCACCTTTAGAGCCAGTCAGTATAACCATGTGACGCATAGTTATGAAAAGAAAAAATTGCATCAACGTTGGAGTCAAATTGGAAGTCATCTCGTACAACGAGATTTATATAGTGCGTTTTTACTGATGAATAGTGATACAAATTTACAACAAACGAATCAAGACTTATGCAATAAAACGTTTCCTACCTTTTTAGAGTTACACAATCAACATATAGAAGACTTGAAACAAGTAAAGAAAACATTCCCTCTTAGCATGGGTATCAAACAAATCAAGTGAGGGGTATTCCCCCGTAGGTAGAGCTACCTGCCTTCGTTAAAACTTATTGCCAACACAACATCGGTTGTGTAAATAAGAAAGTCTTATGGAACAGAAGATAAATCAAAGATGTTGTACACAGGACATGGCAACACCATCTGTGGAGAGCTTTGTAACGCTTCTCTTAAGTACATAAGAACCCCACTGCTTTAGTTGTGGGAGTAGTCAGAAGAGCAAGGGAAAATTCCAAAAGGGAACTTTAAATATACTGCGAATTTTTTCTATTCTTTGCTGTCGTCAATTTTAGTTTTCCAATTGACATTACCATATATAAATGAGCATATTAATCCGGATATTGATGAGATGATAGATGAGGTTGTGCATTTATTTACTTTAAGTTTGTATAATCCGAAAGAAAGTAATGAAGAGGCTATAAAGAAAAATAAAAGCAAGTGAAGTTTTCTTCACTTGCTTTTATTTTGGAGCTTAGAATAATAGTATAATTGCATTATTTAATACGCCACAGTGTAGCGTTATTTGTCTGAATTCGTTCAATCTTTTGTTGCAACATACGCTTTTTTAATTCGCGTTCAGCGGTTTGTTCTGTTAATGAGTAGATGAAAGCTACTTCATTTGTTGAAAGTGTATGGAATTTTGTGAATAACTCTTCCATTGTTGGTAATGGTTGACGCACAAGCTGTTCATCCATCATTTCTTGTAAAATATGTTCATAAACTTCATAGGAATAGCTACCACTAACTTTTAGGCCCTCATCTTCAATACATTCATTGAAAAATACAATGCTAGGCACTTCATCAACTTCCATTTCACGTTTAATATATAAATCGCATTGGAAAGCACGTGCTGCTTCCTTTGAACCAAAGTCTGCTGAAAATTCATTCATGTCTAATTGAACATCTTCCGCAATTTTTAACAGCGTAGCATAAGAATTGACATCTTGCTGGTTTAATAATACATATTCTTGTAGTTTCGACAAATAGCGTGCTCCGACACGTTTGCCCTGTAATTCTGCAGCTTTAATAGCGATAGATGGTAGGACAGGGTGATTAATGTCGAGTTCAATACCTGATAAACAACCTTTTACACGTTTGCTTAAACAATTCAAAGAGGCAAGCTCTGTGCTTAGTACAAAGCGCCATGTAAAGTAATGATTGTACTCTAAATGTAACTTACGAAGAATGGCTTGCATATTATAAGCTTCTGGACAAAGTGGATCTACGAAAATATACAATTCAATAGGCTTATTAGCAGTAGAAATCTCAAGAGTTGGCTTCTGCAGCATTTGAATATTATTCACGTAACAATTCCCCCTCATCGTCATTTGGTGTATTAATCATGTGATGAGCTGTTAATACTAAACGTTGATAATATGTTTCTCGGAACTTCCCTTCCAACCCCACTTCATCCATCGCTTCGGACATACATTCAAGCCAAGCTTGGGCACGATCAGGTGTAATCGGAAAATTCATATGGCGTGCACGCATCATTGGATGCCCATGCTCCTCAGTAAAAAGATTTGGCCCACCTAAATACTGTGTTTGAAATTGAATTTGCTTGCGTGCTGTCTCTGTCAAATCTTTCGGAAAGATTGGAATAAGATCAGGATGCTGAGCAACTCTTTTATAGAATGCATGGATTAGCTCTGAAAGCTTTTCAGCCCCCAGCTCCTCATAAGGAACAGTGTATTTTCGATTCATAATTAAATGCCCCTTTAATTCTTTATATCGTAAAGTATATTTTTATACTTGGTCATCTTTACAAATGTGAATTTCTTGTGACTACCTTCATTCTATCAACGTCTTTTCGTTAACACAAACAAAGCGCTCTTCCGAAATGTTTTCGCTAAAAAAGCACAAATTTCACCACGTGGGTGAAATTTGCCGAAAAAGACTGTATTAACAATGTTTATGCGATTAAGCTGTATAGTAATTCATCACTTTTTGGACATAATTCTGTGTTTCTTTGAAAGGAGGAATGCCACCATACTTTGTAACGCGTGAAGCTCCTGCGTTATAAGCAGCTAACGCTAATGTAGGATCATTATCAAATTTATCTAGCAATTGACGTAAATATTTTGCGCCTGCCATAATATTTTGCTCAGGATCAAAGGCGTTTGTAACCCCTAAATATTGAGCTGTTTTTGGCATTAATTGCATTAATCCTTGTGCTCCAGCATGGCTAACCACGCTAGAATTAAAATTAGACTCTTGCTTAATCACTGCAGCGATTAGCTTCTCAGGTACATTATATGTAGTTGCTGCCTTTTGAATAATCGAAGCGTATTGGTTCGCACCAGCTAATGAATTGGCATACGCTGTTGAACCAATTACATTATCCGAAACATAGGAGTCGAGCTTTGTACTAGATTGTTTATTTGCTAATGCTGCCTGTACAGCAGATGGTATAAAGACGTCATTAGAACCATTATAAAGTAATGATTGATACGCACTATTTTGCATGTTTTCAGCTAACCCGTTTAAACTACTAAACTGGTTCATCAATGACGAAGCGCTTGATACGCCCCCGAGCAAACTAGATAATTTTGCACTGTTAGTAGTAGTTGAGTCGCCTAGCAATTCGCTAATCATATCAGAAAACATAGAATTGCTGTCTGTAAGATTGTTTGACGATGAATTTTCTGAAGATCCTAGTGTTTGTAATGCTTGAATGTCAAGTAAAGTTCTGAGTGATTGAATATCCAAGGAGTTGCCACCCTTTCTTGTATACTAGTTAAGCTACTGTTATTTATTCATTTGTAATGCTTTCATGAAACGTGCGATTTTTTTATCTGTAGCCCGTTTTTCAATACCATATTGCTGTAGAAATTCGTCGAAGATTGCATTTCCTTTTTTTGCATCTTTTGATTCATATTCTACCTCATAATCGTCGCACTGCAAATAGAAAGAATGATCGAATACTAGAAGACCATCCCTATAAGGAATTTCGACACGATCGGTTGTAAGTGAACCAAATACTGCTAAATTTTCTAAAGAAATGTTGAAGAGAGCTAGTCTTTTTGCTACTTCTTGGGCATAAAAACCTTCTCCAACAAGCATTTTCTTAGCTTGCTCAGCAGTTAATTCGTCAGTTGTTTCTAAATGAGCATGCTCTGCATTTTTTTCTTTTAAAGTACATTCAAAATATTTGTCGATTTGTCGAATACGGAGCCCACTTTGTAGTTTTCGAATAGCTTGAGAAGGTGTGTCGAAATAATGATTTGTTTGACGATGAATAGCATTTTCGGGAATGTTAAATGCTTGCAATAAGTGTTCGTATTGTTGTTTGGTTAAAAGATTTTTAAATTCTATTTCAAGTTGTTGTGCCATTATGATCACCTGTTTATTTTAATTTTTTATGGGTGTTGATTAGGGAAAGGTTCCTCAGCATAGCGTGTGGTTGATTTCCGTTCCAGCTGGGCGCTTTGTTGTTGCTGTCGCTTCGCTTTCGCACAGATAAAACATTTGTTGCTGTCGCTTCGCTTTCGCACAGATAAAACATTTGTTGCTGTCGCTTCGCTTTCGCACAGAGCAAAGCTTCCTGGGGGCGTCGGGCCAATAGGATGTTGGTCACGAAGGCGGTATCACAGGATGTGATGGTTTTAGCCTTCGTTCCTCTATTGGTGATCCCCAAGGAGTCGCCCAGCTTCCACTCCAATCAACTAATATGCATGGCATATATTTTGACGAAATATCATCCCTAATTTCCGATGAGGGACAATTGTTTTTTGTGCGAAAGCGAAGCATCAGCAACAGCATGATGTTGGTCACGAAGGCGTTATCACAGAAAGTGATGGTTGTAGCCTTCGTTCCTCTATTGCTGATCCCCAAGGAGTCGCCCAGTCGGAACGGAAATCAACTACACGCTATGATAAAAAGTTTAGTTCGTTTTTTCATTGATTTAGTATTTACACACTGCAACTATTTACCCTCTATGCTAAAATAAGAGGAAGAGTACGACGAAAAGGGGAACCGCATGTGCGTAAAATTTATACAATAGAAACATTGAATTTTGAAAACGAGCAACTTCATTTTAGTTTAAACGACATTGAAGCAAATTTACAGTTAAAACCTGCTGCACAATTAATAGCAGACTCTGATGACTTTGCGTTTATTTATTTACTTGATGCAGGAGAGAATTATCATTACTTGCGTTTTCCACCGAGTAGTTGGGATGAACTTGTACATATTTTACAAAAAAAACAAAATCCAAAGCTACAACTAGGTACGGAAGTTATTGAGCTTTCTAATTTTTACGATGAACTGGAAATGCTCGTGTATAATATTGAAGGAAATTACAATTATGGGGCGGAATTTGTCCAAGAGGTGGAACATCACTTCAAGACAATTCTTGCTGAATAAAAAGACAAAACGAACAGACGGTGTTGGTTTTGTTCGATACCGATTGTCGGGAGGTTTTTGCGATGGGACAATGGGAAATATTTTTAAGTCCTTATAAACAAGCAGTAGATGAGTTAAAAGTAAAATTAAAGGGTATGCGTTCACAGTTTGGTATTGTTAATGCAAATTCACCAATTGAATTTGTAACGGGACGTGTAAAACCTTTAGCAAGTATATACGATAAATCATTAGAAAAAGGACTCGCATTTGAGCCTTCTAAACAGCTAGGTGATGAGTTAGGAGATATCGCAGGCTTACGTATTATGTGTCAATTTGTCGATGATATTTCAACAGTTACTGAGCTAATACGTCAACGTAAAGATATGCGTGTAGTGGAAGAGCGTGACTATATTACACATAATAAGCCAAGTGGCTACCGATCATATCATATGATTGTCGAATATCCTGTTGAAACGATACAAGGGAAAAAAGTGGTATTAGCTGAAATTCAAATAAGAACACTAGCTATGAATTTCTGGGCATCTATTGAGCATTCTTTAAATTATAAATATAAAGGCATGTTCCCCGAGGAAATTAAAAATCGCCTTCAAAGTGCAGCAGAGGCCGCCTTCCGATTGGATGAGGAAATGTCGTCCATTCGTAGTGAAATACAAGAAGCGCAGGCCTATTTTAGTGAATACAAAGAAGCATCGAATCCTAATTTACTTTCGGAGAAGGAGCGTGACATAAAATGAAATTTTCCATTCAATCACGTAGAGATGCACAGTCGAACGAATTAATGGAGCTAGCTAAAACGTATTTGCAAGACTTTGGGTTAACTTATGATGAAGAGGCTCCTGAGATTGTCATCTCTATTGGAGGAGATGGCACTTTACTACATGCCTTTCATCGATATGCTCATATGCTACATCAGGTTGCCTTCGTAGGTATCCATACGGGACATTTAGGATTTTATGCGGATTGGAAGCCATCTGAATTAGAAAAGCTTGTTTTGTCCATTGCCAAAAAGGACTTTAATGTTGTGGAGTATCCACTACTAGAGGTAAAGGTGGAACATCATAATGCAGAATCCAATACGTATTTAGCGTTAAATGAAGCAACTATAAAATCACCTGATGTCACGCTTGTTATGGATGTTGAGTTAAATGGTAATCAGTTTGAACGTTTCCGTGGAGACGGTCTTTGTGTGTCAACTCCTTCTGGTAGTACAGCTTATAATAAAGCCCTCGGTGGAGCAATTATTCACCCAACTTTAGCGGCACTCCAAATTACTGAGATAGCATCGATCAATAACCGTGTCTTCCGTACAGTTGGTTCACCACTCATTTTACCAGCACATCATCACTGTGTTTTACGTCCAGTAAATGAACAAAACTTTAATATGACTGTTGATCATTTACAAGTTACGCAAGGCGATGTGAAGTCGATTGCTTTTAATGTAGCAACTGAAAGAGTACGTTTTGCTCGTTTCCGTCCATTCCCATTCTGGGAACGAGTACATGAGTCATTCGTAGCAAATGAGTAAAATGGATACAAGATTTACACTGCATTTTATAGCGGAAAAGGAAGGCCAACTACTAAGAGAGGCCTTAACTGAATGGCGAATCTCCAAGCGGGCTTTAACGGCAATTAAATTTGATGGAGGCTTGCTAACCGTGAATGATGTTGAACGCAATGTTCGACATCATCTTCGCGTTGGGGATCGAGTTGAAGTTAAATTCCCTCCTGAAGAAAAAAGTGAAGGGCTCGCTGTTGAACATGGTGAACTTTCAATTATTTATGAAGATGAAGCGATTTTAGTGCTTAATAAGCCAGCGCATCAGAGTACGATTCCTTCGCGCGAGCATCCAACATATAGCGTAGCTAATTTAGTGTGTGGTCATTTTCAGCAACAGGGTCTAGCATCTACTGCTCATATAGTAACGAGACTTGATCGTGATACTTCTGGCTTGCTGTGCATTGCCAAACATGCTCATATTCATCATTTAACGGGACTTGCACAGCGCAGTGGAGAGATTTCTAGACAATATGAAGCCATTGTACATGGACATGTGGCACCAGATGTACAATCAATTATCGCTCCTATTGGACGCAAGGAGACGAGTATTATTGAGCGAGAGGTACGTGAGGACGGTCAATTTGCACATACAGATGTGTCAATTTTAAGGCACTTTTATTTACAGAATAAACCGATGACACATATACAGCTAAAGTTGCATACAGGGCGCACACATCAAATTCGTGTGCATATGGCCTATGTAGGACATCCACTTGTTGGAGATGAACTTTATGGTGGAAGTCGCGAGCATATAAATAGACAAGCCCTACACTGTGTGTCCTTAAAGATGCTTCACCCGTTGACAGATGAGCGTTTACAATTCAAAAGTAACTTAAATGAAGATATGCAGCGATTATTAATTGACTCCTTAATTTGAAGTTCGGTACAAAACCTATCTATGAACGAAGACTTCATTAGTTCACTAAGAGTGAAAACTATTACTGGATATGTTATATATTTAAGGAGATGTTCGCACAAACGGGCATCTCTTTATCATTTTATAGCCCAGTAAAAGTAATAGGTTTTTCATAACAGCACGTTAACAGTAAAGAAAGTGTTTGTATGAGACCTTGGAGCGAAGCGGGAGGGGAACGAAGGCTAAAAGCATCACGTCCTGTGATAACGCCTTCGTGACCAACATCCTGTTGGTCCGACGCCCCCAGGAAGCTTTGCTCTGTGCGACAGCAACATTTTATCTGTGGGAAAGCGAAGCGACAGCAACAAAGCGCCCAGTCGGGACGGAAATCAACCACGCGTTATGATAACAGGTGAAAAATAGAAACGTTTACCCGAAGATTTATCCAATTAGATAGTGGTAATGATGTAGGTTGTTATGTAGTAAAAAAAGGGTTTGCAGAAAAGGCACAATACACTCTATTATATATAAGGTAGATTTACGGCATTGCCCGTATCAATGATTTAACTTATTTCAGCAAATGTTTTCTGTACAGAAAGCAAAGCGACAGGTACAAATGAATTTACTTTTCGGCGGTTGGTCAAACACCCGCTGAAATAATTTAAAGCCTCCGGCGGATGTCACTGAATCGGCTTTGTGCAAGCACAAAGCCGATTCTGGACGCAATTATGCCGAGGCATAATTGATTGCTCGGAAGGAGGGGACAAGCATGATAGAGGAAAGAAATGAAAAGGATGATGTGCAGTTCGACGAGGCACGTTTGCGAGAAATGCTCGAAGCACATGATATTAACGCATTCCGCGATGAGTTTTTAGAGCTTCATCCATATGATCAGGCAACGTTTTATGAGAAGGTGGAACCTGATATAAGGAAGATCATCTATTCGTACTTGTCTCCGACGGAAATGGCTGATATTTTTGAGGCAATCGAAATAGATGATGATGAATACACAGCGTATCTAGCTGAAATGGATCCGTCATATGGTGCAGAAATGCTTTCTCACATGTATGCAGATGATGCTGCAGACGTTTTAAATGAGTTGGATACGAAACAACGTGAAAGCTATTTAGGCATGATGGATGAGGAAATAGCTGAAGAGATCAATGAGTTATTAAGTTATGATGAAGGTACAGCTGGTTCTATCATGACGACTGAATATGTAGCGATACCAGAAAATTCTACTGTTCGTTCAGCAATGGCGATTTTACGGAAAGAGGCGCCAGATGCTGAAACCATTTATTATATATTTGTCGTTGATGAAGCACATCGATTAACTGGCGTTATTACGCTTCGTGATTTAATTATTGCTGATGAAGATACCCTTATACGTTCGATTATGAATGAACGTGTTGTGATGGTGCACGCAGGGGATGACCAAGAAGAGGTTGCTCAAATTATGAAGGACTATAACTTCTTAGCAACACCAGTTATTGACGATAAGGGTGAATTACTAGGGATTATTACAGTCGATGATATTATCGACGTTATTGATGAGGAAGCATCGGAAGATTACTCTAAATTAGCGGGTATTTCCGATATGGATAAATTTGATACAACCTCGTTCCAAGCAGCTAAAAAGCGTTTGCCATGGCTTGTCATATTATTATTTTTAGGGATGTTGACAGCAAATTTGATGGGACATTTTGAGGCAACATTAGAACAGGTTGCGTTACTCGCAGTGTTTATCCCTCTCATTTCAGGTACTTCAGGGAATAGTGGAACACAGGCACTAGCGGTAGCTATTCGAGGTATTGCAACAGGAGATGTCGAAGAGCATAGCAAGCTAAAATTACTACTACGTGAAGCCGGTACAGGCTTAATGTCTGGAGTTGTTTGTGGGTTGATTGTGATTGGCATCATCTATGTTTGGAAACAAGAGTTGATTCTTGGAATGCTGGTAGGAGCAGCGCTTTGTGGTTCTATTTTAGTAGCAACACTTGCAGGTTCTTTTATTCCACTACTAATGCATCGTATGAAAATTGACCCGGCTGTCGCATCAGGTCCATTCATTACAACTTTAAATGATATAACAAGTATTTTAATTTACTTAGGTTTGGCGACAGTATTCTTAAGTCAAATAGGCTGAGAACCAAACTTCTTCCTTTTGCATATTGTATGAAAAAAAGGGAAGTGAGTAATGTGGGTCAAGAGCCACGCTTGTTTATAAAGTCACCATCATATTTTCTCAATATTTCTAAGATGCTACATGAGCTTGAATTGGATGAAAGTACGTCAGTGTATAGTAAGGACGGCTATTTCAATGAGCAAACTATTGAAGAAAAAGAAGAAGTAGTTGAAAAAGTACAAATAGATCCGTATTTACTAAAGCAGCTTCAATTTTTAGAGAAGCCTTTTCGGCAAAAAGCCTATCAACCGTTACTTATATGTTTAAAGGATGGTAGAGAATTACGTGGTAGTGCATCTGATGTACAGACCGATTCATTGATGCTTACTTCTTACGAATTAAAGACGCAAGAGATTATCTATTTTGAGGACATAGATCAAGTATTATGGCGAGGTAAACAATTACCTACCTTATGAAAAAAGTGTACAGCAGAGGATGCTGTACACTTTTTTTATGTGTAGTGTGTCAAAGGTGAAAAGACTATTCACAAATCCCTAAGTCAACATCAGCAATACATTGTACAGCGCAGAAGCATGATAAATCTACAGTGATACAGCTCTCAGTTGAATTCCAATCATCTACTTTACATATTTTTTTCATGTTGACACAGCAGCCATCTCGACTTAATAGATCTACTGTACTTTCGCTGGAGTCAAATGAACATAAAGGCTCTAAAACACGCAAAGTAGCGCAGCACTCATCGAACATATCTTCTACACGGAAAAATACTGATGTACATATACATGGATCTGCTGTTGGTGAACTGAAAAATGCTTTAAAAGGAGTACCGTCTTTTGTAATTAACATGAATACACGTGTATCTGCATGAGAGCGTGCAGGACTTACTATGCCTCCAAGTGGTTCTAAGAAACAGTTAGCTGTACATGGTTGACATTCATCTCTCACCGCTTGATTCTGAATGTCTAAAATAGCGCGTACTACGTCACAAACGCAGCCTGCTGAATGGATTGGTCCAATAGGATTTGTTGGCTTGCCACAACCCATATTGTCACCTCCTTTCCTTGTTACTACTTCTACAATATGTGCTTCTGAAAAATGGACTCGGGCTTTCGTATATATAGTTAAATGAATAGTTTTTTTATGGTTGGAGAAACTTTAAAGAAAAGGAGGGTAAAAGCTTGAAGCTGTTAGGAATAATGTTACCTCTATTAGTCAGTTTATCGCTTTTAAGTGGTTGCGGTGAAAAAGAAAAAGTTATTGTCTATGGTTCACCGGAAAATGAAAGGGAAGTTGAAGCCATTTTAAAAGAACAGAAATATGTAGACAAAACAACGGTTATTCAATATGACAATAGTATGCTTGTGGCCGTGCAAATTAAACCATGGGATAAGTGGAAAAAGACTAAATTAGAGAAAAAGTTGCAAAAGAAATTTGATGAAAAATATCCAAACAAAGATGTTTTTGTTTCAGCTGATTATAAAATATTTTATGAAGCCAATAAAATAAAAAGGGAACAAGTTGAAGATAATAAACTGAAAGATAAAATTGTGAAATTGAAAAAGCTTGCAAAGGAGGAAACATAGTGGAAAAAGAACAATACCAGCAATTAGAGCAAAATGTCACGCCAAAACCGCCTTATTTTAAAAATGTTGCAAAGGCGTTTCTAATAGGTGGACTTATTTGTACAATCGGACAGGCCGTATCCCTTTTTTATATGATTTTCTTTGATTTTACCGAAGCGACAGTCGGAAATCCAACAGTTGCAACAATGATATTTTTCGCCATGATTTTAACTGGGTTTGGCTTATATAAAAAAATTGGTCAATTTGCTGGAGCTGGATCAGCTGTGCCTGTAACAGGGTTTGGTAATGCTGTTATTTCTGCAGCCATTGAGCATAGATCTGAAGGATTAGTACTTGGTGTCGGTGGGAATTTATTTAAATTAGCTGGATCAGTTGTATTATTTGGTGTTGTCTCCGCCTTTTTTATAGCACTTATTAAATTCATTCTTGTGACGATAGGAGTGGTTTCATGGTAATTGTCTTTCAATCGAAGCCGTCCTTAATAGCAGGTGGTGTGGTAGCAGGGCCGCTAGAGAAACGTAGTATATTTAGTCAACATTTTGATGCGACCTATGATGATGAGCGTTGGCAAATGAAAACAAATGAACAAGGTCATCGAAAAATGGTTGAAGAGGCCTGTGAATTTGCCATGAAAAAAGCGGGCGTGAAAAATACGGACATTGATTACTTTATGGGCGGCGATTTGGTTAACCAAATGACACCAACCAATTTTGCGGCCAGAGACTTAGACATTCCTTTTATCGGATTATTCTCAGCGTGTGCTACCTCTATATCCTCCGTAATTATTGCGAGCCTGTTAACAGAAGTAGGTGCCTCCAATTTATCGTTAGCCGGTGCATCTAGTCAACATAATGCGGTTGAACGACAATTCCGCTATCCAATCAATTATGGCTCACAAAAGCCCCAAACTGCTCAATGGACGGTAACGGCTGCTGGTTATGCTCTTGTTGGTAAACATCATGAGGAATACCCTTCTATTGAAGCAGCGACTATTGGAAAATCGGTTGATTATGGTATGGATGACCCTTTTCACATGGGTGCAGCGATGGCACCTGCCGCTTTTCAAACCATTCAATCACATTTAGAGCAGCGAAATCAAAAAATTTACCATTATGATCTAATTTTAACAGGTGATTTAGGTCAACTTGGCATAAAACTTTTAAAAGGAATGTTTGTTGAGAGTGGCATAAAGAGTGAAGAGTTAAAACCTTTACGTGATGCAGGTGCTGAGTTTTATGGACAGGATGAAACGTTCCAATCCGGTGCAAGTGGTGCAGGCTGTTCGGCAGCTGTTTTTTTTAGTTACGTGATCCAACAGATGCGAGCAGGTACCTATAAACGAGTACTTCTTGTGGCGACAGGAGCATTACTGTCTCCGCTTTCATTTCAACAGGGCGAGACAATTCCATGTACGGCACATGCGATTGAAATTACAATGAAATGAGGCAAAAGCTATGGTTATGACATTTGTGTTTGCATTTTTTGTAGGAGGCATTATTTGCGCTATAGGTCAATTATTAATGGATGTTGGTAAATTAACACCTGGACATACATTGAGCACTCTTGTAGTAGCTGGTTCGATTCTTGCCGGAATGGGCTTGTATGAGCCACTTATTAATTTTGCTGGTGCCGGTGCAACTGTTCCTATTACATCTTTTGGAAATTCCTTAACGCAGGGTGCAATTGTTGAAGCGGAAAAACATGGGCTTGTAGGTGTGTTAACTGGGATGTTTGAGGTGACAAGCTCAGGAATCAGTGCTGCCGTTGTTTTTGGCTTTATCGGAGCATTAATATTTAAACCTAAAGGAAATGTTAATTAGACGAATACCCCACCCATTTTTACAACGCTAACATATGATAGGTTGTAGAAGGGAGGGGTATTTTTATGGGATATCAAGGCTGGGGTGCGCATCCTTATGGAGGGCATGCTGATGGTTATTACGGAGGAGATTATGGAGGTTACTATGGCGGTCACCACGACGGTTGCCATGACGGTTACTATGGTTACGGACATGGACATAGTTCAACATTTATCTTAATTGTTGTCCTATTCATTCTTCTGATCATTGTAGGTGCCGCTTGCATATAATTTGAATAACTTCTTTCAGCATATCTCTTTTGTACCGAAAGCGAAGCGACAGGTACAGAAGTCTCCCACCTTTATAGGTGGTGAGATGAATGCGGGTTTAGCTATTTTTCAGCGGATGTCCAAACATTTGCTGAAATAGAGGAACTTAGTCTAAGAACGCCACGTCCTGTGGCAACGACTGAGTGACCAACCTCGTGTTGGCCTAAAGCCTCCGGCGGATGTTACGGAATCGGCAAGGAGTTAGTAAAGGATGTTGCCTAAAATCATCGCATCCATGCGATAACGGCTAACTAACCTGCATCGGTAAAAACGCCACGTCCTGTGGCATTACCGAAATGACCGACATCGTGTCGGCCCTCATGCAGGCCTAAGCACAAAGCCTATTCCGAACGTAATTATGCCGAGGCATAATCGATTGTGACAGTAGATAGAGGCTTTAGCTTTTCTTCAGAGTGCTTCATTTTCTGAATAAAGTTTAAAGCCTTCACTAGTTGTCATATGTTTCTTGCCTGAGAACAACAGTAGGAATAAATTTGAATTTTAACTGATAGGAGGGGGAACATGAATCGCTCGCTTTTTAATTCAATTGAACAAAAAACTGGAGTATCAATGGATGAAATCTTTGCACTAGCAAATGAAATTCAACATGCTGATTTTAAAAATGAAAAGCAAGTAAGAAAAATCGTACGACGCGTAAGTAAAATGTCCAAGAGACAAATTACGCAAGAGCTTGAAGATAAGTTAGTACAATCTATTATTCAAGATGGTAATTCACTAGATTTAGATAAAATTACTAAAATGATGAAATAACATGAATCTACTAGGCAAAGCAATATATCTAAAAGGTTGATTTAAATGGATTTTCATTTATAAATCAACCTTTAAAGCTTTGTATTGCAATAAAAAGGGTGTTACGATATGCTTCAGCATTTTCGTAACACCTATTTGATCAATTATGCCTCGGCTTAATTGCGTCCGTTTTTAGACTGAGTTTCGCTATTACAGCGGATGTTTGGACACCTGCTGAAATAAGCTTAAACTCGCATTTATCTCACCTATAGAGGTGGGATACTTCTGTTGCTGAAAGAGTTAAATCATTTTTTCCATAGCACGATGTGGGATACCAGCATCCATAAATTCAGGAGATGTTACCGTATAGCCAAGCTTTTCATAAAACGGAATAGCATAGCTTTGTGCATGAAGTTTTAGTTTTTTCTTATTAATTAAAATGGCGTGCTTCTCCATTTCCTTCATTATTAAAGCACCTAGTTTTTTACCACGCTGATCTTGTAAAATACAAACACGTTCAATTTTTGCAGCATCGTCCTCGATACTTCGTAAACGCGCAGCACCTACAGGGTCATTGTCTTCATACATAATGAAATGCGTTGCAGATGCATCCTCAGCATCACATTCTAGATGAAGTGGCACACCTTGCTCTTCAACAAAAACTTGCTTGCGGACTGCAAATGCATCCTCATGTTCTTTTGTTGTTTCAACAATCTTTACGTTATACAGATTACTCAGCTCCAGTCAATCGGAAAGTTTCATATGTTGTCCACGAGCCGTCTTCCAATTGATATAAAAGATGAATGCGATCAATTGTATCTTTTTCGTCAACACCTGTCATACGTAATTGCCCAAAGATATCATCGTGCTCGGAATCTGTCATTTTTTGAGCAATAGTAATATGTGGTACAAATACGTGTTTTGACTCACCAAAAGGTACTTTTTCTTCTAGAGCTTGGTGTAATGATGTTAATTGTTCAGTTGGTTCAATACGGAAATAAATCGCATTTGTTGTTGGGAAAAATGAACTTATGCGTAATGCATGAATGTTTAAAGGTGCATAGTTGGCAGCAAGCCCATCTAATTGTTTTACGACAGATTGAATATCTTCTTCCGTTGCATCGAAGCTGTCCTTTAATGTAATATGCGGAGTAATCTTCGCATAATGAGAATCGTAACGTTTTCGATAAGTATTCGCTAGATCTTGTAATTTTTTTGATGGAAATGCCACAATACCATATTTCATAGGCCATTACCTCCCGAAAATAAACAATTTTTTATTTAAGTATAACAGAAATTTCCGATTTCGTAATTTGAATCGTCTAAATTAATTAAAATTTTCAATTAATGCGCGGCGTAAATCAGGTTTCCAATATTTCCATGTATGATTGCCATTAAATTCTTCATAAAATGTAGAGAATCCTTTGTTTAACATGAGATGATGTAGCTGACGATTGGGTGTTAAAAAATCTTTAATTGTTTTATCCATCGTGACAACTTTATCTTCTTCTTTTCCGACAATATGATAAATGGAAATTGCGCCTGGATCTTTAAAATTCTCTACAGCTTGCAAAACATCTTCGTCAACATACGGTGATTGTAAAATGACCTTGCCAAAAATATTTGGGTATTTTAATGCGGCCATTAAGGAAGCGGTTGCAGCCATTGAGTCACCAATGACCCCACGACTCATTCCCACTTGATAGGTTGCATATTCAGCATCTAAATACGGCACAAGCTCATGAGCTAAAAAACGAAGATATGCTTCATGTTGCTCTCCGCTTGGAATATATTTATGACGTCGATCCTTAATGTCCTTATATGGAACGAAGGCAATGATCAAATTTTCGATTTCATAGTCATCGATAAGTTCATCAGCAAGTTTTGTAATACCTCCAAGTTGGAAATAATCTTTTCCGTCTGATGCAATTAAAATATTATATTTATATAGTGGAGAATAATTTGCAGGAACATATATAAATATCTGTAATTCCTCCTGCAATGCTTCACTATAGAACTTTAAATCCTGTACAGTTCCCTTATCCAATGATGACACTCCTTCTCGTGTTTGTAACGAAATTGTACCATATACCCAAAGTAAAGGTATAATAGGTTGGGCTAGCACTATTCTAGCAATAAAATCGAAGTGAGGGATAGTTATGCATGATAAAAATACTCGCATACACTCTGATGAAGTAGCGAAGGCAGCTCAGGCTGCACTTATTCGTCGTGGTGTATCGCTAGAGGATATTGCTAAAATCGTTTATGAAATGCAAAAATCCTATAATGAAGGCTTAACATTAGACCACTGTGTTCATTCTGTCGAGCGTGTATTACGTAAGCGTGAAGTTCAACATGCTTTATTAGTAGGTATTGAACTAGATGAACTTGCAGAGAAAAAGTTATTATCGGCACCGTTACAGCAAATAGTAGAATCCGATGAGGGTTTATTTGGTGTGGATGAAACAATAGCACTTGGATCTGTTTTTACATATGGTAGCATAGCGGTAACAACTTTCGGACACTTAGACAAGCAAAAAATCGGTATTATTAAGAAGTTAGATACAGAACCTGGTCATCATGTAAATACGTTTTTAGATGACCTAGTTGGCAGTATCGCAGCTTCTGCCGCATCCCGTATTGCACATCGTATGCGTGACTTGGAAGAAGAGGGCGGTACATTTGCTGATATTGAGCCCGAAGAGCTAGGACCAAAACCAAAATCACATAATGAGATTTAATAGTAATCATATATATAACAGAGCCTTCTCAATAATTTGAGGAGGCTCTGTTTAAGTTGTAATATGAGTATGGCGCTACGTCAAAACGAGGGTTGATTTCCGTTCCGACTGGGGACGATTCTTGGATGTTATCAGCGATCGGCATTCATCGCACGTTTCCTCCGCTTTTGTTGGTTGCTGACGCTAACGCTTTCGCACAGACAAAACCATGTGGTTGCTGTCGCTTCGTTAACACTCCGCATTAGCACAAAAAACATTTGTTGGCCAAAACGGATCATCGGACCACAATGAACAGAGCATCATCAATAATTTGAGGAGGCTCTGTTTTTTATTATGCTTAGCCGATTGTTTACTCATACACTTAATCAACAAAAATAGATACATAAAATAAGGATATGCAAAGATAGAAAATAGTCAGCTTGTTGAAGTATCTCCAAATCATTGGTTTGCTATTGCAACTACATAACTTGAATGTAGTAGCCTGATATTTTACAATAGAAACATCGTGAAACTTTTTAGGACTTTTGATGAATTATGGATTCTTTTAGAAGCTTCCTTAAAGTGTAATGAAGATGAATAGTTGTGAGGGACCTACTACATGAAAATGCAAGATATAAAAACGTTAATTACGAGTGGTACAATCATTCTTGCTGTTGCATTGTATATGATTTTTGGCAGATCACCAGCCCAAGAAAAAGATGCAACATCGACAAACCAGAATGGTACTATTTCTATTGAACAAGTTGAACAAAAAACAGGAAATAAACGCTTTGATGTAGATTATATTAAAGCATATGATGGTGATACAATTCAGGCGACAATAAATGGCAAGAAACAAAAAATTCGCCTATTGATGGTAGATACACCAGAGATGAATTATAACAAAGGTGAAGCTCAACCTTATGCTGAAGAGGCAAAGGACTATACGATTAAATTGTTAGAACACGCCAAAAAGGTTGAAGCGGTTTACGATGTTGGACCAGAGACAGATAACTATGATCGCTTATTAGCCTATGTCTTCATTAATGATGTAATGTTGCAGGAATCATTATTAAAAGAAGGACTTGCAGCAGTGCGCTTTATTCATAAACCAAACAATACGTTGGAGGATGAATTTAGAGAAATCCAGCAAGATGCGGAGAAAGAAAAATTAAATATTTGGTCACATCAAAATTACTTCCAAAAAGATGGTTTCCATCCAGAAGTATTAAAATAAAAGTGATCGATTAAGGGACTGTCCCAAAAGGCAATGAAAAATGCCTTTTGAGGACAGTCCTTTCTTTATTCAAAAAAAGTTGTAAATAAAGTGAAGCTAGTTAAGTTTGGCAAAAGGATTCACTTTATTCTTTTAAAAAGATAGATATGGGTTGATTGCTTATATATATCTAAAATCAGTGATTTGATGATATTTTTTATAAAACTTTATTACAAGTCTAAACTTATATATCAAACGCACCATTTTTTGTTTTCATTGTAAAAACTTCCATCGACAAACTTAATTTGAGGAGATAGTTGATAGAGTGACTGTATATGGGGGACAATCGTTGCTTGGTATATGAAAAGTACCCCCTTTGATTGATAGGTTCATCATCTAGGAGGTACTGCGTGATTAAATATGTTAATACAGGATTAAGGTGCTGGATGGATTTGAACCAACGATAAAAGAGTTGCAGTCTTTCAATTTATAATACCTATATTTTCCTTTACCGAAAGGGACTCACAGGATTTTCACAGAAGATATGGCTATACTTCTCCATAGAGCATTCAAACTGATATTGAAACTGGTACAAAGACAATTATTGAAAATGATGTCGTTCAGAAAAATGCAGATAATAATGGAAATAATATATTACTTAGATCTAGATGCTTAGTATCAAGTAGATGGTGGTATCCAATCTGAGAAAATGAAAATCGCAAAATAAATTAGAAGCGTTTAATTAATTCAACTTCACTTAAGTAGAAAATCCATGGGGTATTAACTCGTGGATTTTTTTCCAAAAACATTGATTTTATGAAGGCTCTATTAAATGCTCGCAGCATACTTTCGTTTATTTGAAAGTTTTGTATAGTTAAAAGTCAAATAAGTTATTTATATTTTGAAATTTTTACTGCTGTTCATTATAATTCGAAAGAGAACTAATGTTCTTGTTGTTTTAGGAGGATTGATTATGGGTGGTATAAAGTGGTTGTATATTTCTGAAGAAAATAAAATTTATAAGGTCCCTAATCCTAAAAATGGGAGATTCAAAGAAATAAAGGAGCTTTCAGAGCAGGATGTTTTAAAGGTTATGCTGTACTACAGAACAAAAAATAGAAAACCAGATAAACTAGTAATGGTTGAATTTGACCGAATTACTCTTGACTCACAAGGGGGGTATGAGGTGACTGATGAAAGGAATAGAAGGATGCTACAAAATGCCTTTCAGTTTATATATAATACTCCTCAACAATTGGCAGATAGCAAATCACCGTTCGAGTTGCCTCTAGCACCTAGCGTTCCATCCAATATTGAAAAAAAGGCTTTATATGAATTTTTAAATCAGAATTTCCCTAACTTAGGAAACGGTGCTCCGGCAATCATAGAAAATGCAATAAGCTCACTAAAAAAAATACATCAAAAAAAAATTGACTTAATTAAAGAGGCTAATAAATTAAGAAAAAGTAATTTAAAATTGTACTTTGAATCAAAAAAGGTTTAATGAAATTACGGATGATTTAGAAGTGGTTGATTTGGATTACAAAATATTCTAGAAGAGAAATTCGGGAAACCTTTAAAGAAAAATATAAAAGAACTATCCAGGCAGTTGGGACATGTCAGTAATAGAGATCATATGAAGAATTGGGATGTTAGAGTCATTTCTTAATTTTTGAAAGTGGTAAACTAAACGATCAATATACGTTTGAAGCAAGATATTTAAAGTGATTTATATTAAAATATAATTATATTAAATCGAACCCACTCATTTTGATTAGGCTAATTTCAAAACGGCGGGTTTTTTTAATTTTAAAAGTAAATTTCTACATTTTAAACTTAATGTGTTTGCAGTAAACAAACTCTGAAAAGGTGTACGCCATTCTAAACAATGGTCAAATATTACTGTAGAAGTTATTTGTTTAAAGGTTTCATTCAGAATTGAATGTGAAAAATCACCAATAAATAAATCTAGTTTTGCTTTACGCAATTCTTTTAATTGTAAAGCCAATCTTCTCTCATAATCGTCTTGTCCATCTCCTGGTGTTTATAACAATCAACTACTGCTACTAGATTATCTTGAAGTCTAAATCTTGGAGCAATACCAATTCTAAATCAGTTTCTTTTGGCATATACTATTGGCGGTATTCCGGTTACTTTATTAAACAATCTAGTAAAGTAAAATAAAATTCACTATTATAACTTATTGAAGTAACCCGATCTTTAATGGATAGTCCAGCTCCAAGCATATTGAAAGTCTAATAAACTTCTGTCAACGGATTCGCCAATATTTTGGTTAAATAACTGAAGTATTCTTCCGTTTAATTCCGTAATTTGTTATTTCATACATATTTATTGTAAATTTCCCCGAATATATCCCGATAAGTTGTTATAATAGTTCTTTTAGAAATTTAAGATTTATAAATTCGATATTCTTTTTTTGTGATAAATTATTTTATGTAATGAATTAGAGGTGAACCATAGGTGAAGCAGGTGTTGGTAATTAAGAATGAACGGTCTTTAGCAAAGAAAATCGTAAGCGGCCTAAAGCAAGAAGGCTATTTCATTTTAACACTTCACAATGAAAACAAAGGGTTAAATATAGTATATGAGCAAGATTGGGATATTATCATATTGGATTGGGATTCGTTAAGTATACCTGGACCGGAAATTTGCAGTCAAATACGGGCTGTTAAAACGACACCGATAATCATTGTGACCGATAATGTGTCCAGCAAGGATTGTATAGCAGGATTACAAGCAGGAGCAGATGATTATATAAGAAAACCATTTGTGAAAGAAGAATTAGTAGCAAGGATAAAAGTTATTTTAAGAAGAGGAGACGGTATCCAGCCAATCGAGACTACTTTCTTTCGGTTTAAAGATCTCTTCGTTGATGCATCCCGTAATATTGTGA
The DNA here is from genome assembly GCF_041262385.1 of Lysinibacillus sp. RC46. Classification (NCBI taxonomy): domain Bacteria; kingdom Bacillati; phylum Bacillota; class Bacilli; order Caryophanales; family Bacillaceae; genus Lysinibacillus; species Lysinibacillus sp. RC46. The sequence continues at coordinate 59,863 of NZ_JBGCCF010000005.1, forward strand.
CAAAAGGTGGCGAAAATCTCCCGCTTACTAAGCGTGAGTATGACTTACTTTTATTTTTAACCAAGAATAAAAATAAAGTATTAAGCCGTGAAATGCTTTTGAATCAGGTTTGGGGATATGACGTAGCAGTCAATCCAAATGTAGTGGATTTATATATTGGGTATTTAAGAAAAAAGCTAAAGTGCGAGAAGAAAGACCGATATATTCAAACAATCCATGGTAGGGGCTATTCAATGATTGAATAGTAAAAATAAGATAATAGGTAAAGTACAATTTGTCACAATAATCAATATCTAACATAATCGAGAAAACACGAGTATAAACAGTTTCATCCTGTTTTGCTCGTTTTTTTTGTTCTATTAAATCTGATAATCAAACAGTTTCTGGTAGATATTTTAAAGAGACGGAAACTATAAAAAGAATACTTCACGTATTACTTTTTTGTAGCCAATTTATGCTTGAAAGCAACTTTCTTTATAAACTTATATCTTTCACAAGATTTTCACATAATTAAAGACTATACTGATTCACAGAACAACCAAATGAAAATGATTATCAATAGCAATTGAGATGGTTAGCGATTATTATCCAATTCAATCTATAGACATCATCGTTTTCAAAATAAATTACATAAGGAGTATATGTATGAAGAAATCTATGTTTTTAAAATTAGTTGGAATTTTGGCAGTTTTGACTTTGATGTTAGCAGCTTGTTCAAGTAATAAAACTAATGAAGAGTCAAAGTCTAATGAAGATAATGGAAGCGAAGAGGTTGCTAAGCCTACGACAGTTGAAATCACTGATGCCCATGGAACTGTTACTGTTCCTGTAAACCCAAAGAATGTAGTTGCTTTGGATAATAGAACTTTTGAAACTTTAGCTGATTGGAACATTGACTTAGTAGCTGTTCCAAAGGATGTAATGCCTGCGGATTCACCATATGTAAAGGACGATTCAGTTAAAAATATTGGAAATCACCGCGAACCAAATCTTGAAATTATTGCAGCTGCAAACCCTGAACTTGTAATCGTTGGTCAAAGATTTGCTGGTTATTACGAAGAGATCAAAAAATTAGTACCAAATGCAGTTGTTATTGATCTTAATGTAGATGTTTCTGAGGAAACTGCTACGCCTGGGGAAAACTTAGTAAATGGACTTAAAAATTCTACAATTGCTTTAGGAAAAATTTTCGATAAAAATGAAGAAGCTAAACAAGTGGTAGCTGATTTTGATAAAGTTATCGAAGATGCTAAATCTGCTTATAATGGAAAAGATAAAGTTATGAGTGTTATCGTTGGTGGTGGGGATATTGGTTTCTCAGCTCCTCATTCTGGACGTGTTTGGGGACCGATGTATGAAATTTTCGGTTGGGCTCCAGCATTAGAAGTTGCTGATTCTACATCAGATCATAAAGGTGATGAAGTTTCTGTTGAAGCTATTGCACAAAGTAATCCTGATTGGCTTTTCGTATTAGATCGTGATGCTGCAATATCTGGTGAAGAAGATTCAGTTCCTGCTCAGGATGTTATTGCTAACGCACCTGCTCTTCAAAAAACAACTGCTGTTTCTAAAAAACATATTGTTTATGCACCAGCAGATACTTACACAAATGAATCAATTCAAACTTATACAGAGTTGTTTGAAAACCTTGCAAATACTTTAGCTAAAGCTAAGTAATGTAAAGGGGTATAAAATAGTGCTGAAAAATGTAACTTCTAGGGTTGAGATAAATTCTCAACCCCAGTTTTATAACTACAATAAGATATGGACAAAACCTTTTATATTAGCGATTATAGTTGTTATTATTCTAGGCATTATATCACTGTTTACTGGAGTGTATGATATACGTGGACAAGAGGATGGAATGGAAATGTTTTTCATAACTCGTGTTCCGAGAACAGCTGCATTAATGCTTACTGGAGCTGCAATGTCAATGGCAGGACTCGTAATGCAACTGATCACACAGAATCGTTTTGTTGAACCTACTACAACAGGGACTATTGAATGGTCAGGTTTAGGGCTGCTTTTCGTTTATTTATTATTTCCTGCTCCGACTTTAGTGCTAAGAATGACTGGTGCAATCATTTTTTCTTTTATAGGAACTATGATTTTCTTTTTATTTTTAAGAAGAGTTAAACTTCGCTCGTCTTTAATTGTCCCGATTATTGGATTGATGCTTGGAGCTGTTATTTCTGCAGTGTCCACTTTTATGGGACTTCTTTTTCAAATGACACAAAGTATTGAAACTTGGTTTGTAGGTTCTTTTGCGCCTGTTCAGGTGGGAAGATATGAATATTTGTGGCTAATTGTTATCGTTACTTTGTTTATTTTTATTTATGCTAATAGATTGACTTTAGCTGGACTAGGAGAAGATGTCGCAACAAGCCTTGGCGTTAATTACAACAGGATTGTTCTTTTTGGTACTGTTCTCATTTCTTTTGCAGTTGGAATTGTTGCAGCTGTCATTGGAAACTTACCTTTCCTGGGTTTAATTGTCCCAAACATTGTTTCAATGTATAGAGGTGATGATCTTAGGAGTAATTTACCTTGGGTATGTTTGATAGGAATGGGGACTATAACTGCCTGTGACATAATTTCTCGAACAATTATAATGCCTTTTGAAGTACCTGTTTCTTTAATACTTGGAACAGTGGGGTCAGTCGTGTTTATTATTATCTTATTGAGACAAAGAAAACCAAGGAGGCTACGATGAGCACATTGGAATATAGAAATAAAGAAAATGTCGAAATCGATTCTAGCCTTCATAATAAAAATAGATCAGCTAGGGCTTTTCGTTCTAAGAAGGAAGAAAGGCGTTATTGGATTTTGCTAATAACATTGATTGCTTTTGGCATCCTTTCTTCATATGGACTTTTAGTTTATAACAATCCAGTTCCGATTGATTCACCTTCTTTTATCCCAGTTGTTAAGAGAAGGATAGTAGCTCTTGTTGCAATGATTATTGCTGCAGTTTGTCAGAGCTTGTCGACTGTTGCTTTCCAATCCATTACGCATAATAGGATTATAACTCCTTCGCTTTTAGGTTTCGAATCACTTTACTCAACAATTCAAACTAGTACTATATTTTTCTTTGGGGCTAGTGCATTGATAAATTTTACTGGGATTGGATCATTTTTATTTCAAGTTGTTGTTATGGTCTTAATGAGCTTGATCCTTTATGGATGGCTACTTTCTGGTAAATACGGGAATCTACAACTTATGCTTTTAGTTGGAATTATTATTGGCACTGGGCTAAATTCTGTGTCAACTTTCATGAGAAGACTACTTGCGCCTTCTGAATTTGATATTTTACAGGCAAGATTGTTTGGTTCTGTTAATAATGCAGATTCTGCATATTTTCCTATTGTAATTCCTATAGTAATAATTGTAGCAATATTACTTCTTGCTCATTCTAAGAATCTAAATATATTGTCACTAGGAAAGGATGTTTCTACTTCTTTTGGAGTTAAATATCAATCTAATGTAATTTATACTCTTGTATTAGTTGCTATTTTGATGTCTATTTCAACAGCTTTGATTGGACCACTTACTTTCTATGGCTTTTTAGTAGCAACTTTGAGCTATCAGGCGGCGTCAACTTATGATCATAGATATATTTTTCCAATGGCTCTTGCTATAGGATTTTTGATAATAACGAGTGCATACTTTTTGATGTATCATGTATTCCATGCTCAAGGTGTAGTATCAGTTATTATCGAATTATTTGGTGGAATAATATTTTTAACTGTAGTTTTAAGGAAGAGGGCTTTATGATAAAAATTGATAATGTTAAAAAGTTCTATACGGATGAGGTAAAAATAGGACCTTTGGATATTGAAATACCAAAAGCGGGTTTTACTTCTTTAATTGGCCCAAATGGCGCTGGAAAGTCTACGACACTTTTGATGATTGGAAGACTGTTGGATATGGAGGAAGGTCAAATTCAGGTGGCAAATATGGATGTTTCTGAATCCAAATCAAAAGACTTATCAAAAATTTTGACTATTTTGCGCCAAGAAAATCATTTTGTAACTAGGCTTACTATTAGACAACTAGTTGGATTTGGACGTTTTCCTTATTCAAAGGGAAGGTTAACTATAGAAGATGAAGTTATTATTTCTAAATATATCGATTTTTTAGACTTAACTGATTTAGAGAATAGATATTTAGATGAGCTTTCAGGTGGTCAAAGACAAAGAGCATATGTAGCGATGGTTTTGTGCCAAGAGACTGAATATGTACTTTTGGACGAGCCACTGAACAATCTTGATGTTGCTCGTTCTGTTCAAATGATGGAGCATTTGAGACGTGCGGCTAATGAATTTGGAAGAACAATTCTGACTGTGATGCATGATATAAATTTTGCAGCCAAATATTCTGATAGAATTTGTGCTATGAAAGATGGACAAATTGCCGCTTTTGGAACAGTAGAAGAGGTTATGAATTCGAAAATTTTGACAGATATTTTCGAAACAAAAATAGAAATTATCGAAGGTCCTTATGGGCCACTCGCTGTTTATTAGTTACGAAATTTTAAAAAAGAAGCATCTCAAAAAATGAGTATGCCAAAAAACTAATAGAGAATTAAATTATTCTAGTTGAAGTTGCTGTCTGTATTTTACAGGCGGCAGCTTTTTCGAATGCCATTGCTCACGATAATGAATTGAAGTATGTCATAACGAGAAGTTTAGTGATCTTAATATACTCTGACGTTTTTCAAGGAGTATTTCAAAAAAAGGATGAAAGATTACCCTCCCCCCAACATTTGAACTAGAAACAAAAAACAGCCTATGATTATAACACAACAAGCTGTTTCTATAACAAAGGTGAAGCTCAACCTTATGCTAAAGTGGCTAAGGATTATACGATTAAATTGTTAGAACACGCCAAAAAGGTTGAAGCAGTTTACGATGTTGGACCAGAGACAGATAACTATGATCGCTTATTAACCTATGTCTTCATTGATGATGTAATGTTGCAGGAATCATTATTAAAAGAAGGACTTGCAGCAGTGCGCTTTATTCATAAACCAAACAATACGTTGGAGGATGAATTTAGAGAAATCCAGCAAGATGCTGAGAAAGAAAAATTAAATATTTGGTCACATCAAAATTACTTCCAAAAAGATGGTTTCCATCCGGAAGTATTAAAATAAAAGTGATCGATTAAGGGACTGTCCCAAAAGGCAATGAAAAATGCCTTTTGAGGACAGTCCTTTCTTTATTCAAAATATATAATAGTAAATAAATGTTTTGGCGAAATGTATTAAAAGAAATAACTATGTTGAACAAGTATTTAAACAATATGATGCACATCGTCAAAAACGTATTCAAGATTTATATAAGCAATGCTGGCAACCAAGAGATGAACTAAGTTATCTGAAGCAATCGCCCCCTTGAAACCGAATAGGAGAGCAACATTTCAAATAATGTTCCATGATATAACTATCTATGTAATATAACTATGTTTGAACAAGGAGATGGAAGCATGAGTAAGTTAGCAGGCAAAATAGCTTTAGTTACAGGATCAAGTCGAGGAATTGGCCGCAGTATTGCATTGCGTCTGGCACAAGAGGGAGCCTTTGTCGTAGTTCATTACGGGAAAAGACGAAATGAGGCAGAAGCAGTTGTTCACCTGATCGAGCAAAGCGGAGGAAATGCTTGCGCGATTGGTGCTGACCTTAGTACTCTAGATGGCATTCAAGATTTATTTACAACTTTTGATGATACTATTCGGGAATATATGGGCGGTAACGGATTCGATATTCTTGTCAACAATGCTGGAATTGGTCAAATTATCAGTTTAGAAGAGACGACGGAAGAATCATTTGACGAGGTAATGAAGATTAATGTCAAAGCACCACTTTTTGTTACTCAACAAGCTTTGCCACGTTTAAAAGATGGAGGACGCATTATTAATATTTCATCTTTTGTGACACGTGCAGCTTCTCCAAGTGTCTTCACGTACAGTATGTCCAAAGGTGCTATCGACACATTTACGCGTCTTCTAGCCAAACAACTAGGGAGCCGTAATATTACGGTAAACGCCATCCAGCCTGGAATTATTAATACAGAGATGAATGCTGAGACTTTGGAAAACCTTGATGGACAAAAATATGCGGCTGGTCTTTCAATCTTCAACAGATGGGGAGAACCCGAGGATGTGGCAGATATTGCCGCCTTTCTCGCTTCCTCAGACAGCCGTTGGGTAACTGGTCAATTGCTCGATGCAAGTGGCGGATCTCATCTATAGAACCTGTAAGATAACGAATTTATAAGGATCTTCAAATGAAGTGACCCCAAAAAGTTAGACACATATTTTAAGCAGTTACTGAGGAATGAACTCTGTATTGGACAGGGTTCATTCCTTTTTATTTTCCTTTAATTAGTTTGTTATTGTAAATAGGGGTCCTGCAAAACACAAAATTTCCATTTAGGGGGTACTTTAAAATCTTAGCTTAATGGGCATGAGGGCGTCCTCCTATCCTTTTAGTTATAGCCCCTAAATTGAAGAATTTTCTCTACGGTTTATTGTTAGCGAATAAATAGCAGAGATTAAGGCTAAAACTACCATAATACCAGCTACCCACGTGTTGATAGTTACAGAATAGTAGTCTACAAGTAAGCCACCCAAACCAGAACCTAAAGCTACTCCAAGATGTAAAAATGAAGTATTTAAACCTAATTGGATATCTGAGGAATCGGGAGCAGACTCAGCTAGATAATTTTGTACAGCTGGACTAAGTGCCCAAACCATCACACCGTATAGTACGACAACGATCAATAAACTGATCATTGATCCTGTAGAATAAGGTAATAGGAACAAGGAAACTGCAAAAAGTATAAGAAATGTGAGTATAGTTTTTGCTCCGCCAAATTTATCGGATGTCCAGCCACCTATCCAACCACCTGTTATTCCAGCTATACCAAAAACAAGTAAGACCATGCTAATCATATTTGTTGATAAGCCCATTGTTGTTTTAAGAAAAAGCGTGAAATAAGTATAAACTATGAAATGACCAGTCAGCTCCAAAACTGATATGAGCTGGATTGATGCGATTTTTTTACTTTTTAATGTGGCTATTTGCTTAAGTAAAGGAATGGCTGGTTGTGGTGGAACCTTAGGTAAAAACTTAATGATTCCTACCATAGAAACAATACTTAAGACTGAAACTAATACAAATGTCATTCTCCAACCGAAATTTTCACCGATAATAGTTCCTAATGGTACACCTAACACTAATGATGCACTTAAACCCATAAAAATTAATCCAATAGCTCTTCCTCTTAATTCCGTTGCAACAGTATTGGCAGCCATTGTTACGGAAGTGACAACCACGATAGAGCAGCTAGCTGCAAGAATAATTCTAGCTATTAATAAGGTTGTAAAATTCGGACTAACTATAGATAAAATATTACCTCCTAGAAAAGTTAACATTGCTATGAGCAGTAATTTACGTTTTTCTACTTTAGAAGTTAAAGCAATAAGTACTGGAGCCCCAAAGGCAAAAACCAATGAAAAAACTGAAACTAACTGACCGACTGCTCCTACAGAAACATGTAAATCTTCTGCAATCATGTTGATTATCCCAGCGATCACCAACTCCACTGTACCAGCAACAAATGTGGCAAGTGCTAAAACAAAAATCCCTATATTCATTAAAAATTCCTCCTAAAAACTATTAAAAAATGAATCTAGAATCAAAGATACTCCTTAGAGTGCACTATAAAGCAAGTGTGTTATAATAAAAATATGGAAAAATTATTAACTATTCAGGATATATCCTCAATCACGGGTCTTAGTTCTTACACTCTACGCTACTATGAAAATATTGGTCTTTTATGTGAGATTGAAAGAGATGAAAATGGATATCGTAAATACTCAAAGAGCGATATTTTATGTATAGACTTTCTCATTATGTTACGTAACACAGAAATGCCTGTAAGAGATATGAAAAAATTTGCAGACCTAAGACGTCAAGGGGATTCTACCGTTACTGAAAGACGAGAACTATTAGAAGCTCATCAAGAGAACGTTCTTAACCAAATTAAGCAATTAGAAAATAGTTTAATTAAGGTTAATGAAAAAATTGACTACTATAAAAATTTGGAGGAAAAAGTTAAGTAATATAATCAGGCGTGTTGATTAGGATAATATAGGTTTATTATTGAGCGATAAAAGGATTTTTTTGCAGATTGTAGCGAAAGGGCTACTCGACTCCCGCAGGAAAGCGAGTAGCCCATAGCGGAAATCAGCGTCTTCTAAACAATTAAAGTGGATAAAAACGGTTAATCAACACATCTGTAATATAAGTTTCTAGAGACCTTTCTAAAAGGTCTTTTTTTTTATGAGAAATGGGAAAAAATACATTTGCCTTAGAGTGCACTCTAATCGATATAATTTCATGCTAAAGAAAGATTGGAGGAGAAAAAATGAAATATCGATCTATTGGAGATTTAAGTGTTTCATCCTTAGGATTAGGATGTATGGGAATGTCAGAATACTATGGAACTCAAAATGATGAGGAATCGATTGCTACATTGCATTACGCCTTAGAACTCGGTGTTAACTTTTTTGATACAGCTGATCAATATGGAGTGGGGAAAAACGAAGAATTAGTCGGTCAAGCATTAAAAAATGTCAGACAACAGATAAACATAGCTACCAAATTTGCTTTTGAAAGAGATGAGAGTGGGAAGGTAATTAAAATTAACGGTAGCCCGGAATATGTAAAAAAGGCCTGTGAAGCAAGCCTAAGACGGTTAAATACTGACTACATCGATATATATTATCTACACCGTGTAGATCCCAGCGTTCCTATAGAAGAGACAGTTGGTGCTATGAAGGAATTAGTTGAGGAAGGTAAAGTACGACATATTGGGCTTTCAGAAGTATCTTCTCAAACGATAAAACGAGCACAAAAAGTACATCCTATAGCTGCATTACAGACAGAGTATTCAATATGGACTAGAGATATTGAAGAGGAAATATTACCACTTTGCCGTAAACTAAATATCGCTGTTGTACCATATAGTCCTCTGGGACGAGGTTTTTTATCTGGAAAAATTAAGTCAGTCGATAAATTCGTAGAGAACGATTTTAGAAGGAACGCACCTCGATTTCAGGGAGGCAACTTCAATCAAAACCTTGCTTTGATTCGACAGCTAGAAGAGATAGCAAACCAACTAAATATTAGTCCGGCACAACTAGCATTAACATGGTTAATGTCTAATGGATTAGATATCGTCCCTATACCAGGGACAAAAAGGAGATCCTACTTAAAAGAAAATATTGCTGCAATAGATTTTGAATTGCCAAAGGATGTAAAGGATTTCATAGATAAAGCTATACCGGTAGGTTCAGCAGCTGGTGATAGATATCCTGTACATTCTATGAAACTATTAAATCAGTGAGAGAAGGTATATAATTGGAAGTTTGGAAAAAGAATATGTATATTTTGAGCATTGCACAATTTTTAGTCATGTCTGCATTTAGCTTAATAATACCTTTTATTCCAGTGTATCTTAAAAGTGATTTGGATGTTCACTCTCAAGCAGATATTCAGCTTTGGACAGGGATGATTTTTGGAGCTACTTTTTTATCCGCTTTTCTTTTTCAGCCGATATGGGGAAAGATTGCAGATCGAACGAGTAGGAAAACTATACTAATCCGTTCAGCAATTGGAATGGCATTTGCCACATTCTTAATGACCTATAGCACAACAGCTTGGCACTTATTAGTTCTACGTTTTATCTTAGGGATTTTTGGTGGTTTTATCCCTGCCTCTTCTCCATTCATCACAATGAATACGCCTAAAGAAAAAATAGGTTATGCACTCGGTATAGCTCAATCTGGTGCTTATACCGGGAATATTTTTGGGCCGTTAATAGGTGGAGTTTTGGGACAGTGGATAGGATTTTATAAAATCCTTTATGTGTCTAGCGCTATGTTACTGATTTCAGGGGCACTTATATTATTTTTTTTAACAGAAATTAATAAACCTGAACCAAGTACATTGAAAATTCCGACGCCTAAGAGAGGACGTATTAATTTTTTCTCCGAATTACGGGAAATTACGAAAGGACCTCTAATTGGAACTTTGTTTCTAGTTGGATTTCTTATTCAGTTTTCAACGATGAGTACTTCACCATTTTTGGCCACATATGTAGAAAGTATGTGGAACAATGATGTCTTTTTAACAACGATGGTAGGTTTAGCGGTTTCTATCTCGGGTTTCTCTATTATAATCTTTTCTCCCATTTTAGGAAGGAAAGCAGATCAAGTGGGTTCTGAAATTATTTTGTTAATTTCGTTGTTAGGTAATTTTATTTGTTATGTTACCCAAGCTTTAGTTTCTTCTATATGGCTATTTCTGCTCGCTCGGTTCTTAATGGGAATATTTATAGGTGGTCTGCTTCCATCGGTCATAAGTTTAATACGAAAAAATGCACCTGAAAAAATGGAAAGTTTAACATTTGGTTATTATCATAGTGCTCTATTTTTAGGAAATCTAATTGGTCCTTTACTTGGGGGATATTTAAGTGGAATAATCCATATAAAAGGGGTTATTTTTTTGGCTGGTCTCCTCTTTTTAGTAAATAGTTTAATTTTAAAATTTCATTTGTTTAGACAAGAGTCCTATGTATCTTTACTTAAGAGAGTCATTTCCATCCGGAGGTATTAACATAACATAAAAAGCTCCATTTACTGATTGCTCAGTGAATGGAGCTTTTTATGTTAATTACGTGCATCGCTAGTGTACTCCAACTTTTTGCGTGAGCTTTTGTACGATATTATATGTAGGGCCTGAAATTCATATATCTCAAAGTCGAATTGTTGGACAGAGTATATAAAAGTCTATCATGTGTATTATTTTACATCTTTTGTCCACTCTGAAACTTTATCCTCATTATCTTTAATCCATTTTTTTGCGGCCTCTTTAGGATCAGCGCCTTTCATAATATCAAACATTACACTTTCAATATCTTCCGGAGTCCAATGGAAGTTATTAAGAACACTATACGCTCCCGGATTATCCTCTTTTAATCCTTTACGTGCAAATGTACCAATATATTCTTCGGCTCCGTATATGCCTTTAGGATCGTCTAAATATTTTAAATCAAAAGCGTTAAATTTCCAGTGTGGAGACCAACCTGTAACGATGATTTCTTCATTTTTCGCAATAGCTTGAGTAAGGGCTGCTGTCATTGCACCTGCTGATGAGGTAACTACATTCCAACCTTCAAGGTTACTATATTCTTTATAAGCATTTTCCGTTGTAGCTGTCATATTTGCTCCTGGATCAATACCAGTTATCGTTTTACCAGCTTCATCTGTTAAATCTGCGATAGAATTTACATCCATATAACTAGGGACAACTAAGCCAATTTTTGCACCTTCAAGGTTTTTACCTAAATCTACTATTCTATCTTTGTACTTTTCAACTTGTGGGGCATGTGTTTGTGGTAACCAGGCTGACACCATACCATCAACTTCTCCTTTTGCAAGAGCTTCCCACATAATTCCGTTATCTAGTGGTGTTAGTGTTACATCATACCCTAAATCCTCTAGAACTTGTCCTACTACGTTTGTTGAGGCAATTTCAGTATCCCATTCAACATAGGCTAAGTTCACGTCCTTTTTTTCTTTGTTTTTCGTGCCTTCATCATCTGAGCTACAAGCAGTTAATACGAACATTAATGCTAAAGCCAATCCTATCTTTAATAATTTACCGACTTTCATAAAATCTCCCTCTCTTTATTATAGGATGAGATATATCTAAATATTAACAAGTAACAACTTAAAGTTATCAAAAGGTTGTTACTTTTGTCAAATCGGCTTCAATAGAAAAATTGTTTAAACTCTCATTATGAAGAGGGAAAATTATCCAAACCTACCTCGAATCTATGGGAAATGCGGAAATATATTAGGTTGCTTTACAGGTGAATTCAGATGAGTAAAGCGAGTATTTAATGTTTATTGCTATGGTTGATACATTTCGAGGTTACTAAAGTAAATAAAATATCATTGGGCTTTAGTTAGTGAAAGGCCCAAATGGCGCTGATTCTGACGAAACTTAATATTGCAACAAAAAAGATTATCAAAATTTGCTCGAAAACTAACAAATTTTGATTTTATCAATTTTATAATTAGTGATAGTTGAGTAAAATCTCATATGTGTAGTTTCAAAAGATATAACGCTATGCGATAAATGATTGGAAGCAGTTTCATCGTTACTTTTGATTCAAACGACAGCAGTAAAATTCCGATACCAACAAATGCTCATAAAACACGTGCCCAAATGGCAAAAATGATGTTGCTCGCATTTGGTGTAACGCCAGGAAGTTAGTAGAGTTTAGAAATCAAGACATTGCATTAGGCGATGTAAACGATACTTTTTTGACCAAACGAAAACGTAACACGCGCACAGATTTACAGTGTTTATGTACAGAGCACTTGGTTTATAAGTATTACCATGATGGGAGATGTATCATAATTTGATACATCTCTTTTCTGTTTGACAACGTGTTCAATTCTATATTTAACCTTGAAAGTCTATGGACGAAATTTCAGGAAAAAGCGTAAAGAAACACCCCCCTTTCACGATAGAAATCCAATAGATGAGCTCAAAAAATGAAGTCTTAAGATGAAAAACTAGAATTGAAACTCCCCCAAAAGATAGATGTTTTGAATGGAAATATAGGATTATCAAGTTTTGCTTGAAATCGAACAAAAAGTGATTTTGTTTGTTGTAAAATGCTTGTTATAGTGTAAATAACCTTGAAAACATGAGGCTATATTCACAGTTTCCCAAAATGAGTGAATATGATGAAAATAAGCTGTAATTGTTGTTTAAAAGAGTATTAATGAAGTGTTTATTGGCAATATGTAGTAACTAAAGTAGTTATAAAGTATCGAGAATATTGCTTTTTAATGTTTAGTGTCTTAAAAAACGGGGAATAGAATGTATTGATAAAAGATATATAAGTTAATCTAATACAAACTGTTAGTATGACACAGCTGGGTTTTACTGGTGGAAGACATTGAGGTGTTTTTATGTATAATTTTTTGGATCGTTCATCTTTACAAAAGGTGAATATTCTACATCATATTTATAAAGAACAAAGGCTATATTCAAGTTTAGAGTTATCTCAAATGATGGATTTGTCTGAAAGAACAATTTTGAAAATAGTAGATGAAATAGCTATTGATTTAGAATTTATTACAAAATCTGCTGTTATCCAAAAAGAAGAGCTTAAGTGTTTTCAATTAATTTATAAAGATAATTTTTCTATGAAGACTATAGAAAGATATTATTTACAAAACTCATTAACATATAAAGCTTTTGATGAGATGTTTTACAATAAATTTTTTGATATTAACATGTTTGTTTTGGATAATTTCACAAGCCCTGCATCCGTGTATCGACGAATAAAAAAAGTTAAGCCTTTGTTAGATCAATTTCACTTGAAGTATACATCTTATGCGGAAGTCAGTCTTGAAGGGACAGAAAAGCAATTTCGTTATTTTTATTTCTTGTTCTACTGGAATTCGTGTTGGGGAGAGGAATGGCCATTTGCTCTAGTTTCTAGAGAAGAAATACTAGAATTAGTGGAGGAAGTAGACATCGCCTATTCCGAACAACTTTTATATTGGCTCGCCATTTGCTTATCACGCGCAAAACTAGGTTGCTTAATTGAATATCATCCAATGTATGCAAACTTTACGAAACATCATTATAACTATGAGTCATTATCGGAAAAAATCAAGTATATATTTAGAGAATGTACTGATTTATCAGATGAAGAAATTGAATTAGAAACAATGTTTTCATTTTCCATCATTAGTTGCATGCGTCATTATCAAAAAAAAGATAGTGCAGTAAGTTTATTGATGAACTTTGCACAGCATCATAATCAAGAATTATTTATACAAGCGACTATATATTGGATGGAGATATTCATGGAGCATTTTTCAGTTACTTTAGATTTAGAAGAATATGGGGCACTCTTTGTAAACTTACTGCATCTTCATTATGGTATTTTATCTTTTTCTGGTCCAGCTAATTTATTTAAAGAAGATCTTTATAAAAAGCGATTAGAAATGCATGAAACGGCTCAAATAGAAATCATGAATCAGTTTTATAATCGACTATTGGAAAATAAGTCTTTCGCCATCGTATTTAAACGCAAAGAAATATTAATTGGTCGATATCATAAATTACTCAAACAAACAATTGATTTTGTAGATAGAGACAAGATCAAATTAAAAATATTTTCAATGATAAATGATGTTCCTTATCTATTCAGTCAAATAAAACGTGTTTTTATTCATGTAGAATTATGTGCTGAAGATGAAGAGGCGGATTTAATTATAACAGATCGCTTATATTTAAATATTAACAAAGACATAGAAGATATATTTGTTTGGAATTCAGTTCCGGACAGAGAAGACTATGATAGATTAGCAAGAAATCTACAGGAAATCTATTTCGATAAATACCAACAGCCAAATAAGCTATTATTGAAAACTTTATTAAGTGAAGTTTAAAGAAATTAATCGATATTTTGGGGATGGAGGTTATTCATGTTTTGGAAAAGTAAAGAGAAAGAGATAGGTAACGGCCATTTATTACTCGACAGTAATATAAAAATGAATATTCAATATGGCAGTGATATAGAGAAACAAATAAAAATGATTAATTTTTCAATGGCAGAGTTACAAGTAATAAAAAGCTTGCAGCCATTTATTAAAGAAGAAATAGATGACATTGTTGATCGTTTTTACAGGAATCTCAGCTTGGAAGAATCACTACAAATACTAATAAATAAAAATAGTTCAGTAGATGCTTTAAAGAGAACTTTAAAATCACATATTTTAGAAATGTTTTCAGGAATAATTGATGATGAATATTTTTTAAAAAGGGCTAGAATAGCACAAATGCATGTGAAAATTGGTCTACAGACAAAATGGTATTTATGTGCTTTTCAAAATTTGTTTATAACAATTATG
This sequence comes from Lysinibacillus sp. RC46, assembly GCF_041262385.1. NCBI lineage: Bacteria > Bacillati > Bacillota > Bacilli > Caryophanales > Bacillaceae > Lysinibacillus > Lysinibacillus sp. RC46. The sequence goes on from NZ_JBGCCF010000005.1 coordinate 74,875, forward strand.
GAGATTACCGAAAAGAATCTTTCTGAAAAGGAGCTTTATTCTACTAGTGTAAAGGCACTCTCAAAATTATTTAACTTAGAACAACAAGTCGTTCTTGAAGAATACGATAAAGAGATAAGTAGAATTAAAGAAAAGTTAGACGAACAGGCAGAAAAAACTAAAATTCAAGTGATGAATTCAACTGAAAATTTAGCAGCAATTTCAGAGCAAACTAATGCAGCATTCCAGGAATTACATATTCATTGCACAGAAATGGTAGAAAACGTGAATGCCGGAAAAGAGTTATCTGCGTTAGCAGAGGAGAGAGCGGAACATGGGAAGTTTCAAATAAGTGAACAGGATCGTAATATGAGGAATGTTCATGAGGCAGTTCAAATAATCTCCAATGATATAGAAGACTTGTTAAAGATAACAAAGGAAGTTCAAGGCATTATTGATATTGTAACGAAAATAGCGGATCAAACTAATTTATTATCTTTAAACGCAGCAATTGAAGCTGCAAGGGCAGGTGAACATGGAAGAGGATTTGCAGTTGTAGCAGACGAAGTTAAAAAATTATCAGAAGTAACAAAAAAATCAGTCTCGAATGTAGCTCATTTAATTTTATCTACTGTATCTAAGGTAGAAAAGTTAGCTGCCTCACTTGACTTGATTAATCAATCTGTTCAAGACGGAAAACAAACAATGGAGCAAACTGACATATATTTTGAGCAAATTTTACAATCTATGAAAGAAACACAAGAACATAATGAACATTCACAAGAAAAAATTGATATTTTCGCTAATGTTGTCAATGAGTTAGGTAAAGCATTTGAAGAAGTTGCATTGTCGGCTGACCGGCTTGCTAGTTTTGCTAATGAATTAAACAATTGATGAGGAGTTGTTTAAATGTGTAAAAATATACCAAAGGAATTAACGTATTATTTAAAATTGGGTGATGCTGTTGTAATCGTTGATGAAGATCAATTAATTATCGATGTAAATCAACAATATGAAACGATCACCGGCTATAAAAGAGAATTTCTTATCGGATTACCGGTAGAGTGTTTAAAATCGAGTGTAACACCATTCGTTATGTATAAATCGTTAAATAGTACATTAAAAAAAGGACAACCATGGTCTGGGACAATGGTGAATGTCAACAAATCATTAGAGCTAAGGTACTCATTTATAACGATTACGCCAATTGAAATAAAAGAAATTGTTTATTATGTAGGAGTAATGCGCTTAGCGGAACAATTATTGATAGAAGAAGTGAAGCAGAACCAAATAGACAAAAAGGAGCTATTTAAGTTGTTAGCTCTATCAAGTGAAATGCGCGATGTAAGTATAGCAGAACACCTTTTAAATGTGCAAAAGTTATTAGAGGAATTCTTACTAAGCCTCTTTGAAGATAGAACATATAATTTATCGTTAGAGTATATTAATAAAGTTATAGAATACAGCGTTTTACATGATATTGGAAAAACAAGTATACCAGAATCGATACTGTATAAAACTGGGCCACTAACAGTCTATGAAAAGAAAATTATGAAGATGCATCCTCTTATGGGGGTGGATGTATTGAATAAACTATCTGATGAAATGAACAATAAAGTTTTTAATGACAAAAAAATAGCTGAAAATATTATTAAATATCATCATGAGAATTGGGATGGAACAGGATATCCAATGGGTTTAAAAGGAGAAGAAATTCCTTTTGAGGCGAGAGTCATATCAATAGTAGATGTATACGACGCTTTAATAAGTAATAGAGCTTATAAAAAAGCTTGGACAATAGAAGAAGCTCTTTCTTATTTAAAAGAACATAAGGGTATTAAGTTTGATCCTAATTTAGTAGAAGTGTTTGTCGAAAAAGTTATTCATAAAAATAGTATTGTTCTATAAGCCCAAAACTTTGAGTTATAGGGGAAACTATAATACTTAATTTCCATAATTAATCTATATTGTAAAAAAGATGTCATTATCATAACGTGTGGGATTGATTCCCGGGCGCTAGGGGCGTCCGATGAGCTGCTTGGGGCAACAAATGTTTTCTGTGCGAAAGCGAAGCGGCAGCAACAAATGTTTTCTGTGCGAAAGTGTAGTGCTAACGTAGCGGTAGCAACAGGATGTAGGTCACGAAGGCGTTTATCAGAGGACATGATGGTTTAACCTTCGTTCTCCTCCCCCCCAAGGAGTCGTCCAGTCTTCACTCCAATCAACTTATTTATGGCACGTTTAAACAATTGTTATCCACAACTTTTGGTGATGAGCCAAAATAATAATAAATATAACGGAGGATCATATGAAGTTTTTTAAAAATTCATCATTGGTTGGGAAATTCGGAATATTGAACACTGTTATGTTGATTGCAATTGTCATCATAGGGTTTACTGGAATCTATGGCGTTAAAGAAATGAATGATAATGCAAAGCATATTTATGAAGAAAATTTAACATCTGTCTATTTATTAAGCAATCTTTCAATTAACCAGCAAAAAATAACTAATTTAAAGTTCAAAATTTTTTATAATTCACAAGATAACGACGAGAAAATGGAATATTACGAAAAAATAGCTGCTTTAGAAGAAGAAAATAGTCGCACATTTCAAGATTTAAAAAATACAAAAATGAGTAGCGAGGAAGAAAAGTTAAGTAAGAATTTAGAACAAGTACTTGAAAGTTATAAAGGTACATTAGAATCCATTTTTCAACAAGTTATCTCTGATGCAGATATAGAAGATGCTGATTCATTACTAACACCTCTATTAGAAATAGAGAAGCAAAGAGATGCTCTTATGGAACAAATAGAAAAAATTAATATTAAAAGTGCTGAAATAAAAAGCGAAGAAAATAATACAGCATATTCTAAAACTCTTTATAGAAACATCGTTATTATGGCTATTGTTTTAATATTTAGTGTAAGTTTCTTAATTTATTTAAGCAGATATGTTAAAAAGGCAATCTCCAATATTAAGAATGTTATATCTGCACTTGAAAATGGTGATTTATCACAACATGCCCCGGTGATATTTTCTGATGACCTTGGGAAAATTACTGAAGGGTTGAACAATTCTGTTTCGCATATTCAGGAACTTGTTTCTAGTGTTAGTAGCACATCAGCACAAATGAGTATTTTAAGCGAAGATTTAACTGCAACTATTGAGGAAATTACTGCTTCAATGGATGAAATTGATACAACTACAAAGGATGTTGCTATGGGTAGTACTACACTAGGTGCAACAACCGAGCAATTAAATGCTACTGCAATTGAGGTACTAGATAGTGCGGAAAAATTAAATGAGAAAACAGAATATAGTCTTGGTTTCTCGCAAAAAGTAAAAGAGAGAGCAATTGATATTAAGGAAACAGCTGTTCAAGCATACAGTACAGCTCGTAATCTATATGATGAAAAACAAAGGTTAGTTTTAGAGGCAATTCAAGCCGGAAAAATCGTATCCGAAGTAAAAGTAATGTCTGACACAATAGCAGATATTGCAGATCAAACCAATTTATTAGCATTAAATGCAGCTATTGAGGCTGCGAGAGCAGGGGAGCAGGGTAAAGGTTTTGCTGTTGTAGCTGATGAAGTACGGAAATTAGCTGAACAATCATCTGAGACTGTTCAAAAAATACAAACTGTTACTAGTGAAGTAGAAGAAGCATTTACGAATGTGTCTATTAATGCGCAAGAGCTTTTACACTTTATAGATAATAAAGTAACACCTGATTATGAGCTTTTCCAAAACAGTGGAATTCAATATGAAGAAGATGCTATGTACTTTAATAAATTAATAACTGAAGTGACAACATTTGTTGGAACGATGAAATATTCTATGCTAGAAATACAAAATGCAATTGAAAATGTATCAAATGTCGCAATAGAGTCATCTGATCAGTCGAATGATATAGCAAAGAGTATTTCAGAAACTTTACAAGCAATACAGCATGTAGCAGAGTCATCCGTTGAAACCGCAAATATTGCTGAAAAGATTTCCAAACAATTGAATAAGTTCAAACTATAGGATAACAGTACCCGCGGGTAAAAGACGAAAAACGTAAGTAATATCAAGTCTTCCGCGGGTTAAAAGTGTTAAAGCATGTGAAATAGTCATTGTATCAATGGCAATCCTAATTTCTCAGCAATTAACTCTGTTCAAAACATAGATGAACAAAAATTTTATTCCTTCATATCCTATGTGAGAATGGATTTTACGTTATTGAGGAGGAAAAGAATGCATTGGATAGCCATCATTCTTATTGGGATAGCTGCCAACTTAGATAATTTAGGAATTGGTCTCGCCTATGGTATTAAGCGAGTGAAAATACCCATATTATCCAATGCGGTTATTGCCCTTATTTCAATGATCGTCACTTACGCAGCAGTAACAGCTGGAAGTGTAGTTATTAATTATATCTCTCCAGATTTCGCAAATTTAATAGGAAGTCTTTTACTTTGTGCCATAGGGATATGGACGTTATTATCTAGTCGCTTTTCTAAACAAGGAATATTGGGAAACCCGGAAGTATTTGATGAGGATAAAAATTATATAATTTCAATTCGAGAAGCAATGACGCTCGGCTTTGTCTTATCAGCCAACTGTTTAGCTGGAGGAATAGCGCTTGGAGCCAATGGTATTTCTGCGATCTGGACAGTTATTTCTATCGGTTTTTTTTCGTTCATCACAGTAGGCGCTGGTGTTCATTTTGGAGTCTTACTTACCAAGACTTTTATTGGAAAACACTCAACCGCTATTTCTGGTTGGTTGCTTATACTTATAGGGGTCATTGAAATAATTTCTTAAATTCAGTAGATGTCTAGTTGAGATGAATAAATAGAAAGAGGCTATTCTATATAATAGGAAATATCACATGTTTTTTTCGTGATATTTTCTTTTTTTGAGGCAATTTTGACATGTTGAGGACAAATTTGATTTTGTTATTGACATACACTGGCAATAACGATTATTCTTGGTAACAGAAGTATAATTGAGAATGATTTTCGTTTTCAATAAAATACTTTCAATTATGTTTTCAGAGGAGGCGTACAACACATGAAGAAATTGATGATGCTCGTTATGCTTATAACTTTGCTTGTATTTAACATTGCGCTACCGCAAGCATCGGCTCAACTAGCTGACGGCACTCATTCGATAAAATATCAGGTCAATAAACCAGAGAACAACTCTGTATCCATTGCAAACGATTATTTTATAAAACCAGCAAAGGTCACATTGAAGAATGGGACAGCTACTGTTCAAATTACATTAAAAAATAGTGCATGGATCACAAAGTTCCAACCACCAGGTGGAGCAACTGTAGTAAGTGAAGATAAAGCAGCAGATACACGTACTGTGCAATTTACTGTTAAAGATTTAACGAAACCAGTTGTGACTTCTATGAAAATTGATATTGACGATATTAATTATCATCACGAATACAGCGTTTCACTAGTATTTGATGCAGCATCTGTAGGAAGCACAACCATAACGGAAGCATCTGATTCGAAAACTACTAATGCTCCAGCAAATTCTTCTGAAAGTCATGCGCCAAATCCACAAACAAGTGATGCGACTCCATATTTATTAATTGGAGCATTAGTTGGATCAGCATTTTTACTTTATAGAAAAAAACTACAAACAAAAACGGAGGGTCAATAATGGCTAAAAAACGACAATCACGCGCAACAAAAATAGTACTAGCTTCATTGCTAGTAGCATCACTTTCAGCACCATTATTTGCGTCTGCAAAGGCTGAAGTAACGACTACAAATACTGCAATAAAAGTAGAGGCTGTTAAATCAGAGAATACTAGCACTATTGTTGATTTTCAAATCTTTAAGCCTGGTACAACAGAACCACAACCTGCAATTAGCTCTCATCTTGTAACCCAAGGCACAATCGTTGAGAAGGATGGAAAATTTGAGGCGAAATTAACGGTAGCAGCAAAATCTGCCCCAATGATTGCAGGCTTAGAAACAAAGCAAGGTGATAAGTTTGTAGATGCTACTGAAGTGAAAAATGCAGATGGAACAATTACATACAGTTTCCCAGTAGTAGCTGGTGAAATATTACAAGCAAAAATTCACGTTGTCGTAGCTTCAGCTAATATGGACAAGTGGTATGATTTTGATTTAAAAGCAGTAGAAAATAAGGAAGTAACTACTACAGAGGGAAATGGTAAATCTGAGGAGGTTAAAGAAGAAGTTAAAGTAAATGAAGTAGCTGTCACTGTTTACAAAAACGGTACTTCTGAAGAATCTATGATGAAGCAATATATTAACCCAAAAGTAGACGTATCAGTAGTAGATGGTAAAAACATAGTTACTATGACATTCCCTCAAGGTCAATATGTTAAAGGATTCTCAGTAGAGGGAAAAGAAGCAACTTTAGTAAGTAAAGACGATGCAACAAATATAAGTAAGTATTCATTTGAAGTGGCAGACTTAAAAAAACTTGTGAATGCCCAACTGCATATTGTTGTGAATGAACCGGGCAAAGGCGTGAACTATGACTCGAACCACCAAGTGCAATTTAGTTTTGCTGTGGAAGGCGCAGTGAGACCAGTGGTGAATCCATTTAAAGATATTAGCAATGATGCTAATAAAGAAGCAATCTTAGCATTATACAGTAAGGGAATTGTTAAGGGGCAAGATAATTTTAAACCATATGACAATATTACACGCTCTCAATTTGCGTTAATGATTGCACGTTCATTAAATTTATCTACTACAACAGATGCTGGATTTAAAGATACAGCGAAACTTGACACAGAACGTGTACAAGCAATCAATGCTTTAGCTAATGCTGGAATTGTTGTGAAAGCAGAGAACTTTAATCCAAATGGAACACTTACTCGACAACAAGCTGCAGTGATGATTTATCGTGCAGTAGCACATGTTGCAGGAAAAGAAATGAACTATGGTGATCCAAGCTTATCTTATTATGCAGATGGTGCAACTGTCACAAGTGAAGAAGCTAAAAAAGCTTTTGCGTTTCTATACGCAGGTAAAATCATGACTGGATCTGTAAATGCTGAAGGTAAAACTGTTATTAATGCAAGTAGCCCATTGAAACGCACACAAATGGCAAAAATTTTAAATGGTTCATTACAATACATGAATAAATAGCGCGGTTACAGCAACTTCCTTTCTCGCTTATTTGAGGAAGGAAGTTACTGTTATGTTAACTTCTTTCAGCAAGTGTTTTATGTAATGAAAGTGAAACGGCAGTTACAAGTGTTTTATGTAGCGAAAGCGAAGCGACAGGTACAGTAGTCTCCCACCTCTATGATGGTGAGATGAATGCGGTTTTAAGTCACTTTTTAGCTCTTGTCCATACATCCACTGAACTTATGCCGAGGCATAATTGATAGATATTGGAGGGATTTACACAGTGAATAGAAAAATATTTCGAGGATTCATTTTCAGCACTATCTTACTGATGTTTTTTTCTCCATGTTTTTCGTTTAAGGCAAAAGCTGAAGAATCTGTATTAGTAAATGGGAGCTATCAAGTTGAACTAAGTTTTTCATCTCTAGATGGAGCAAAAGACAATATTTTTAGCGAATTGGCGACAGTTGATGTAAAGAATAGTCAGTATAAATTAAATTTAGCTATAAATAAGCCATTGAGTATAAGAGATATACATATCGAACAGTTGGAAAATGAGCTTTCGTTAAACATTCAGACTGAAAATTTAGTTCAATTTGATGTCAAGGATTTACAACAGCCTATTATCATTAAAGGCGAGATGGCACTTTCATCCTCCGAGGAATATTTCTTTTTTTCACAGGAGATTCAATTACAGTTAACAACCCTTTCAACAATTGTGCCAAAGGATGAGGAAGCTATTCCAGAAAGTGAAACCAAAGAATCTACTTCAGAAGAAACCTATGATAAGGAATGGTCATTGAATTACATATTGTTAGTAGATGGAAAAGACGAACAATCTATTATGAATACATATGTAAATCCTGTTGCAAAAATAAAAGGAAAAAACGGCAAATATTATGCCCATATGACAATTTTAAAATCTATGTGGATAACAGGCTTAACCGTAGATCAACAAGGAAAACAGGTAGAGCCAAAGCTTATTTCACCTGAAGACAATGTCCGAATTGTCGAATTTGAAATTCACAATTTTGAACAGCCAATACGAATGTGGGTGAAGGTAGATATTCCTGAGATTTCTTATCATCATCAATATTTCGTAAATTTAAAATTCGATCAACAGCAGGTAGCAAAGTTTTTAAATACGCCTGCTGTGACAGCACCCGCTAAGCAAGTAACGAGTGAAAAGCCTTCCGTTATTGTTAAAGAAGAAGTGAAAAAGGCACCAGTGGTAGCACAACATGAGACGGTGGTAAAACCAACTCAGCTGACACGGCCAATTCCATCATTTCAGACTACTTTAACTGTGCCAAAGGAGGAACCGTTAGCATTTGATCGTACACTTGACGCGTCTATTGAGGATGCTGTTAAAGATGAAGCCAAGAAATCTGATGTTAAAGAGGAAACTACTGAAAAAGTGGTGAAGAATACTAAAGTCGATCAGCAGCTTGCTCAGCTGAATATCATAAAGATAGTTTTGCTTGTAGTAATCTGTCTTTTGTCGGGCTGGTTGCTCGTTCGTCGTATCAGAAATTCTAAAAAAGATGTGACTGAATAAGTAGGAGATGACTTTATGCAAAAGAATTGGAAATGTTGGTTGCTTATAATGGTGCTTATGTCATTACTTTTGGTAATTGCTGGCTGTAATAATGGAGATAAGCAAGAAGAAACAGAGACATCTACTGAAAAGCAACCAGTTAAAGCAGCTGAAGAGAATGAACATCGTATTATTGTAGGTACAGTTGTTATTGCAGAAATTTTAGATAAGCTTGATTTAGATGCTATAGCAGTACCTGAAACAGAAAAAACATTAGCAAAACGTTTTGATGGTCTCCCTACTATCGGTAATGCAATGGAGCCGGATATGGAGATTGTTAAATCATTAAATCCAACAGATGTGTTATCGGTGTCAACGTTAGAATATGACTTACAGGATAAATTTGAGCAGTTAAAAATTCCAGTTAATTTTTTAAACTTTCAAAGTGTAGATGCTATGCTTTCCGAAATTAGAACTCTCGGTGAACGTTATGATCGCGAAGCACAAGCCGAGGAGTTAGTGAATGGCCTGCAAAAAAATATTGATGCTGTACAAACAGTTGCTGGTAACAAAAAGGGACCTCGTGTACTAATTTTACTTGGCATTCCAGGTAGTTATTTAGTTGCAACTGAAAACTCCTATGCAGGTGATCTTGTGAAACGGGCAGGCGGTATTAATGTAATGGAAGGGCAGGATGCTGAATACTTGGCTTCAAATACTGAGTATCTGCACAACAGCAACCCTGATATAATTTTACGTTTATCACACGGTATGCCAGATGAAGTTGTAAAAATGTTTGACGAGGAATTTAAAACGAATGATATTTGGAAACATTTTGACGCAGTAAAAAACGGTAAAGTGTATGATTTAGAGGAAGAGTTGTTTGGTACTACAGCGTCCTTAAAAGTGCCACAGGCTTTAGGACAGCTAATGGAAATCTTTTATCGTGAATAGTCATTAGAAAATGTCGCTCATATCGCAAGCATAGTCTTGCTATAGAGCGATCTTCTATTTAGTAGGGGATCACTTTGGGAGTGAATTGTACAAATAACATGACGGAATTTGAAAAGAAAAAGGAAATCTAATATGACAAAAAAAATTATAAGCTTTTCAATTGTAATTGTATTATTACTAGTTTCAACAGTTTATGCAGCAACAACAGGTAGCATTAAAATGGGGTTCTTTGAATTTATTGGTGCATTATTTGATAAAGAAAATAGTCAAATGGATGCTATCCGCGATTTGAGATTTCCAAGGATCATTGTTGCGCTATTTGCTGGTGCAGCACTTTCTGTTTCAGGGGTCCTGTTACAATCTGTGATGCGTAACCCGTTAGCGGATGCAGGTGTTATTGGTATATCTTCAGGAGCGGCATTTGTACAGCTCTTAATTATTTCTTTCTTTCCAACATTATTTTTTATGACACCTGTATTAGCATTTATAGGTGGAGCATTTGCCTGCGCACTCGTCTTTGCGTTGTCATGGAAGTCAGGCTTAAGTCCATTGAAGCTTATTTTAGTCGGAATTGCTATTAATGCAATATTCACTGGGTTAACAGAGGCTTTCATTAGTTTAGGTGGCTCATTGAATACTTCAGCTGCCAGCGTTGTAGGTTCAAACTTAACGATGCGTACATGGAAGGATGTATCAACAATCGTTACTTATGGTACTGTCGGATTAATAGCTGCCTTTGCGTTATATAGCTGGTGTAATCTCCTAGTATTACAAGATAAAACAGCGAAAAGCCTAGGCTTTCATGTAGCTCGTGCTCGTCTATTAATAGCTGCTGTTGCGGTATTATTATCGGCTGTTTCTGTTGTCGTAGCAGGGGTTATCTCGTTCGTTGGTCTGTTAGTGCCACATATTTCTCGTCGTTTAGTTGGGCACGATCATAAGGTACTCATACCTTTTACAGCTTTAGCTGGAGCATTATTAATATTAGTGGCAGATACGATTGGTCGCACAATTGCTACACCGATTGAAATACCAGCTTCAACCATTATGGCGATTATCGGTGGACCATTCTTAATATTCCTATTACGAAAAGAGTGAGGAGACATGGAAATACAAGATATTATCGTATCGCATGATAATACTCGAAATCATTTAGATGGAGTATCGACAATAATTCAAAAGGGCAAAATCACAACGATTATTGGTCCAAACGGCTGTGGAAAATCAACATTATTAAGTGTTATGTCCCGTAACAATAGGCCGATTTCGGGGAATGTATCATTAGAAAACAAGGATTTGGTACACTACAAGCCAAAAGAGTTTGCAAAAAAACTAGCAATTGTCTACCAACAAAATGATGTACCAAAGGATTTAACAATAGAAAAATTGGTGAGCTTAGGACGTTTACCGCATCATACAATGCTAAAAAGAAATGAAGAGGAAGATGCCAAAGCTATTGAATGGGCACTTGCTTGTACGAATTTACTAGAAAAACGAGATACCGATTTAGAAGCTTTATCAGGTGGGGAACGTCAGCGAGTGTGGATTGCTATGGCTTTAGCCCAACAATCAGAAATTTTATGTTTGGATGAGCCGACAACATATTTGGATATTTATTATCAAATTGAGTTATTGGAGCTTGTAAAATCATTAAATGAGGAGCATGGCTTAACAATCGTTATGGTGCTTCACGATATAAATCAGGCGATTCGCTATAGCGATCAGATCATTTTGATGAAAACAGGACAAATAATAGCTGAGGGAGCACCACGCGACGTCATTACTAGGGAAGTTATTAAAGAAGTCTATGGAGTAGAAGCAGTTTTCAATGAGGATGAGCTGCTTGGATTTTACATGGTCCCCCTTGGAATATAAATAGGTGATATGATGAAAAAATGGACATCTAAGTTTTTAACATTTATATATTTAGCTATATTCTTATACTCAGGATTTTCATTAGCCAAATACTTATACACGTACTATGAGACTTCAAAATCACTGGAAGAAGTACAAATAATTTATCAATCAACATTGGCTACTCTAGAAGATGAAGCTGTGGAAACCTCATCAACGCCTTTTACGATCCGTCCACAATTCAAAGATTTACTAACTGTCAATAACAATATTGTTGGATGGATTTCTACAGACGGGACAAAGCTCAATAATCCAATCCTGCAAGCTGAAAATAATGATTTTTATTTGAATCATAATTTTAAAGATCGAGAAAGCCGTGCAGGCAGTGTATTTATGGATTATCGTAATAATGTGCAGGATATAAACCGAAATACTATTTTGTACGGCCATGCCATGAAGAATAGTACGATGTTTGGGAGTCTTAAAAATTACTTAAATCAGCAATACGCAGATGAGCATCCTATCATTTATTTAGACACACTGTATGAAGGCTATGACGTTGAAGTCTTTGCTGCTTATGAAACTACAATTGATTTTTATTACATTGAAACAGAATTTAAGGGCAATGATGCTTTCCTAAAATTTTTGGACGAAATCCAAGCACGCTCTGCAATCGAAATGAATGTAGAGATTGGACCAGAAGATAAAATTCTTACACTATCCACTTGTAAGGATTCTGTCATGAGTAACGACCATCGTTTTGTCGTCCAAGGTAAATTAGTGAAACGTTAATAAGATAGGCAGTATCCTATTTCATTGGAGAGCTTCTTTTTATATAGCCAAAAGTAGTTAGTGTATTTCTGTAGTCGAGAGAAATCAGTCGGGTAGCCTATAGAACTGCTAAAGTAGAACTCGCTACCTGTGAAGAAAACGCTTGGTATTATTGATTTTAAAAAAACTTATTAAAAATTACTTGACGCAATAAACTTATTAATATATAGTAAGTTACATAAAGTAATCAATTACTTTTCGTAACTGTTATTAACTAAGATGTACGTAAGAAGTAACTACGAATGTTTAACCCTTTAAATTTTAGGGGACATAATTAATGTAGTTACTTCATATTTTATAATATATCTCGAATTCGAGATAAAAACAACCTAATTGGAGGAATTTAAAATGACAAAATGGAACATTGATTTAGGACACTCAGCAATTAATTTTCAAGTAAAACACATGATGGTATCAAAAGTAAAAGGTGTATTCGATACTTATTCAGCAGATATTGAAGCGGCAGATCTTGCAGATTTAACAACAGCAAACATTAGCTTTACAATCGATCCAGCTAGCATTAATACACGTAGTGAAGATCGTGATAATCACTTAAAAGCAGCAGATTTCTTCGATGCTGAAAAATATCCGACAATTACATTCAAGTCTACAAACATTGCAAAAAAATCAGATGATGAATATGCGGTTACAGGTGATTTAACAATTAAAGACGTAACGAAATCAGTAACATTTGATACTGAATTTAATGGTAAGGGTACAAATCCATGGGGCCAAGAAGTTTATGGCTTTGAATCTACAACATCAATCAATCGTGAAGATTTTGGCTTAACTTGGAACGCTGCATTGGAAACTGGCGGTGTTCTAGTTGGGAAAGATATTAAAATTACAGTTGAATTGGAAGTAAACCCAGCTTAATTTTGTAAATGTGCTCGTTTTCATATCGAGCACATTTTTTTTAGTTAAAAAGTTGTTAAAAAATACCACCTCACATAAGTTGCTTGCATAATTTTAGTAATTACTGCATATAAAACATCATATTGTTTTTGGGGGCGATGGGATGAATGTATTAGTGACAGGTGGTTATGGTTTTATTGGTAGTGCAGTGGCGAGGCGTTTTTTTAAAGAGGGTGCAAATGTTTATATTATTGATAATTTAAGTACAGGTCATTTACGCAATGTCGACTTTGAGCATAAATCTTATCTATTGAATGTGGAAGATGAAGTTTGTGAGCATCTCTTTAAAGAAACATCATTTGATGTGGTCATCCATTGTGCAGCGCAAACGAGTGTTCAAAAATCGATGCAGGAGCCAGTGAAGGATGTTTTAACGAATATTGTAGGGCTTAGTCAGATGCTCTTCTTATCGTCAAAATATAAGGTAAAGCATTTCGTTTTTGCCTCGTCAGCAGCTGTTTACGGAGATAGTCACTATCCACCATTAGAAGAAACAGATGTTAGTGAGCCGATTTCGATGTATGGATTAAACAAAAGTATAGGTGAGACATACTGTGAAAAATGGAAAAAAGATTATCGTTTACCAACATTAATTTATAGATTTGCTAATGTATTCGGTCCAAGGCAATGTATGCAGGGGGAAGCGGCGGTTATTCCTAGCATGCTAAAAAGTAGTATTGAAGGAAAGCCCTTTACGATTTATGGAGATGGAGAGCAAACACGAGATTTCATATATGTAGATGACATTGCAGATGCTATTTACGCTGGTGTACAGGCTAGATTACAGGGCATTTATAACGTATCAACGAATGAGGCATGGTCGATTCATCAAGTTATTTTATTATTACAGCATTTAAATCATCCTTTAGAAATTCAATATGCTCCTGCGAGAGAGGGAGATATTGAGCATTCATTTTTAAATAACGCTAAGTTGGCGAAGGCGATAGGATGGAGACCAAAAACTACTTTTGCGGAAGGCATAGAGCGTACATTGCAAGCATTTCAAAATGAAAAGATAGTGGGAATATAATTAAATTGTAAAAGTATGTCCGTGTTGTCAAAATGTAAGTTTATCATTTAGCGACACAGATGAGATCCTGGAGAAGCGTAACGAAGGGAAATCAACCCCAAGTTATAGTGATGAATTCATTATACCTTGAAGATTTATCGGAACAAAATCTCATTTTATTGGAACAATTTTAGCTTTTATCAATATGGGCAAAATATGTAGATGGCTATTTGACGATTTACCCTACTGTAAAGGGAAAATCGTCTTTTTATATTTTCGATTACGTATCATTCATCAGCAAATGCTCCGCATTATTGGTATTACGCGGAGTAATAGGTGTTTTTTTACGCCTATAGTATAATTAAAGGAATGTTGCGGAATTGAACGGAGGCTTACAAATGCTGGTAGATTTCAGAGTGAAAAATTGTTTAAGTTATAAGGATGAAACACTATTTTCAATGGTGGCGGGAAGCCGTATTCGAAAATTAAAGGATACACATACGATGAAATTCGACTCATTTCACCTTGTAAAAAGTGCCTTTATTTTCGGACCAAATGGAAGTGGAAAATCAAACTTATTCACTGCTATTAAAATTTTACGTTCTTTATTGTTTAACTTTGAAAATCTAAATAATGTTAAACAACTACGCTTGCCCTACCAGCCGTTTAAGTTAGGAGGTCAGCAGGAACAACCGACAGAATTTATGATTTCGTTATTACTAGATGGGGTACTGTACGATTATGAGGTACAGTATAATGCGTCACAGGTTCTTTATGAAAGTCTAACTAAAACGACAAAGTCTATGAAAGAGCAGCTTTTTAATAGACAATGGGATGGAACAGAATATTTGTATGAAACTGCCCACAGCACATCGCTAGAATTGACAAAATATACGCGTAATAATACAGCTTTCTTATCGGTATTAAATGTCTTTAATGATCCAGATGCTAGGAAAATATTTGATTGGTTTTTACATAAAATAATGTTTTTAGATGAAGCAAATCGGTTATCAAGTCATCCACTTATTCGTAAACTTGAAGAGGAGCACTTTAAGAAAGAAGTTATAAAGTTACTAAAGATTGCAGACTTTTCTATTCAAGATGTGACGGCAAGACGCGTTGAACGAAGAGAGAAAAATACTATTGGCTATGACTTTGACACTCCAGAGGTTATTCAAGAGGTGGATATCGATTTGCACTATTTATCGTTCGATGAAGCAGGCGCGCCAATCGGAACAGAAACGATCAATTGGACCATGGATTCAAAGGGGACAGTCCGTATGCTGCATTTAGCATGTGTCATGGTCGATGCATACAATAAAGGGAAGACGATCTTTATAGATGAATTTGACACAGCATTTCATGTGTCCATCTGCGAATTTTTAATGGCCATTATGAACAGCAAGCGTAATGTTACGAATCAATTTGTTGTCACAAGTCATGAAATTGATTTATTAGATCAGCCACTACGTTCCGATCAAATTTGGTTTGTGAATAAAAGCTTTAAAAATGAATCCGAGTTATACTCCTTATTTGATTTTGCAGATTTACAGAAGAAACGTGGGGATATTTCCTATGCCAAGCGTTACTTAAAAGGAGAATTTGGAGCTACACCGGTTATTAATGAATATTTATCAGATCAATATTTAACTTATTTCAGCGGGAATCCAAACACCCGCTGAAATAAAGGAACTTAGTCTAAGACGCCACGTCCTGTGATAATTTATCTGCAAAAACATCTGCCGGCCTAAGTACAAAGCCGATTCCGGAGGCAATTATGCTGAGGCAAAATTGATAGGAAATGGAGGTATCTGAACAGTGAGAGTGCGTCAACAAGGAAATCGAACACTGCGTAAAACCGTTTTAATTTATTGTGAAGGTGAAACCGAACGTATTTATTTTGAGCAAATGCGTATTTTAAAGCGCTCAAAAATGGTAAGTGTCAAAATAAAAAACGTCAAGCGTTCAGCAATTAAGCTAGCCCAGCATGCCTATCGAGATTCAAGCTATCAATATTTTGACGAGGTATGGATTGTTTTTGATAAGGATGATTTAACCGAAAAGCAATTAGAGGAAGTGAATGACTTTTGCGAGGAAAATAATATTCATATCGCCTATTCAAATGAAGCGTTCGAATTATGGCTACTGTTGCATTTTGAAGAAGTCGATATTTCCGAAAAGTATCCTCGAGCTGTATTAAATGACAAGATGGAGCAGCATCTTGGGGTAATACGTTATTTTCGTCATAAAGCGGATGAGTCAGTCATTGCACCTATCGCACTTCGACATGAGGTCGCTATTAAAAATTGCACAGATATGATGGCACTTCGCAAGTCGGAAAGTCGTGATAATCCTTATTGCAACATACATGAAATGATAAAATACATATTTTAACTTCTTTCGGCAAAAAAGTCGTTCTTAGAGGATGTTAGCCTAAAATCATCGCATCCATCCGATAACGGCTAACTGACCTGCATCGGTGCTGCTGTCGCTGCGTTAGCACTACGCTTTCGCGCAAAAAATATCTGCAGGCCTAAGTACAAAGCCGATTCCGGACGCATTTTTATCTGCGCGACAGCGGCAAGATGTTTTCTGTAGCGAAAGCGAAGCGTCAGCTACAAAGGCCGAGGCAGAATTGATTGCCAAACAGCAGGTTTTCCGTCACTTAATGGAGAACCTGCTGTTTTTATATCTCAAAAGATGGGGATAACAATTATTAAAAGTATGACATATATTAAGTTGATTGGAGTGGAACTTTTTCTATACGACGATTACAACTAAATTTATTTTATTCTCCACTCAAAAATGAAGATAAATAAATTTTTTGTATTTGGGAATAATATCTGAAGCCATGACAATTGAACAGTACATATGACACGCCCTTAAACCTATAAATGATTGAAAAGTGTATGTTGTATTCGTAATTTTTCCAGACGGTCTACCTTGCCTTTTCTTTCTAAACAGATTACAATGAAATTAAGTTAATATACTAGGTTTGAGCGATTGAGAGACCATTAAAAACATATGTACAGTTGTACATGTGCTTTTAATGGTCTCTTTTTTCGCTTTAAATAAGGAGGAAATTCATTATGAGCACAGCTTCAGCAATACAACGTCAACAAACGATTGAAGAATTACAAAGTAAAGAATACGATTTATTGGTGATTGGTGGTGGGATTACAGGTTGTGGTATCGCACTTGATGCAATTGCTCGTGGACTATCTGTAGCGTTAGTTGAAATGCAAGACTTCGCCGCTGGTACTTCAAGTCGTTCGACAAAATTAGTGCACGGTGGACTTCGCTATTTAAAACAATTTGAAATAAAAGAGGTTGCAGATTTAGGAAAAGAGCGTGCGATCGTTTATGAAAATGGACCGCATGTAACAACTCCTGTTTGGATGCTACTGCCATTTCATAAAGGAGGCACATTTGGTAAATTCTCAACGAATATAGGCTTACGTGTCTATGATTTTTTAGCAGGGGTTAAACGTTCTGAACGTCGATATATGTTAAATGCTACAAAAACAATGGAAAAAGAACCTTTGGTCAAAGGTGAGGACTTACGCGGCGGTGGTGTATATGTAGAATATCGTACAGATGATGCACGTCTGACAGTCGAAGTTGCCAAAGCTGCCATCGAAAAAGGCGCTACACTCATTAATTATACAAAGGCAGAAAACTTTTTATACAATGACCAAAAGAAAATTAATGGTATTGTAGCACAAGATTTGATTGCCCATAATACGTTTAATATTCGTGCAAAAAAAGTTGTGAATGCTGCAGGCCCATGGGTAGATGAGGTTCGTAATATTGAAGGGGAACAAAATGGCAAGCACTTAATTTTATCAAAAGGTGTGCACATCGTTTTTGATGAATCTAAATTCCCATTACGTCAAGCAGTCTATTTTGATACCCCTGATGGCCGTATGGTGTTTGCGATTCCTCGAAATGGGAAAACATATGTTGGAACGACAGATACATTTTACGAAGGCGATGCCAAGGAAATGAATATCCAACAAGAAGATCGTGATTATATAATGAAGGCAATTCATTACATGTTTCCAAAAGTTAACGTCACTGATGCAGATATCGAATCAAGCTGGGCAGGCGTTCGTCCATTAATTCATGAGGAAGGTAAAAATCCATCTGAAATTTCTCGTAAGGATGAAGTGTGGGAATCTGCTTCGGGACTTGTGACAATCGCTGGCGGTAAATTAACAGGTTATCGTAAAATGGCTGAAACGGTTTTAAATATGATTGCGCAAGATTTAGAACAACGATTTGGCATTGCATCAAAACCATGTTATACAAAGAATATTCATATTTCTGGTGGAGATGTTGGGGGCTCCCAAAACTTACAAGCCTTCGTGTCAAAACGAACAAAAATGGGTGTTGATATCGGATTATCAGAAGAGGAAGCAAAACATTTAGCACATCATTATGGTTCTAATGTGGATACTGTTTTTGAATATGCTAAAGAAGAACATCCTGTTTTACCACAAGGGCTATATGCTCAGCTACAGTACGGTATTCATCATGAAATGGTTGTTCATCCAAACGACTTTATGATTCGTCGTACAGCGTATATGTTCTTTAATATCGCCCTTGTAATACAATATAAAGAAGCGATATTAGATGAAATGGCAAAACAATTACAATGGTCTACTGAACAACGTACGCAATATGAAAAAGATTTAAATTTAGAAATAACAAGAGCTACAACTGCATTATAATAAAAAGGAAGGTCGTCTTAATGGCGGCCTGACTTTTTGAATAAAGGGGAAATCAAATGAATTTCAATGATCAACAAATTATTCCCGCAGCACGAACAGTAAAGCAATTTGATGAAATATTAAATAGTCGATTCGAATACATTGTTCTATTAGAAGTGCATATTAGTTTGCTCATGTCCATAAAACGAGAAGCAGATCGTAACGGTAAAAAATTAATTATTCATGCAGATTTAATTCATGGCTTAAAAACGGATAACTTTGCAGCAGATTTTTTATGTAATGATATCCGTCCAGCAGGTATAATTTCCACTCGATCTAATATGTTAATAAAAGCAAAATCTCGTGGGATTATTGCCATTCAGCGCGTCTTTTTAATTGATACGATTGCACTTGAAAAAAGCTTTTCAATGATTGAGTCAGCAAAGCCTGATTATATTGAATTATTACCAGGCATCATTCCTTCAATGATTTCAGAAGTACACCAGCGAACAAAAATTCCAGTTATTACAGGTGGACTAGTTCGCACTGTTGAAAGCATAGAGGAAGCGTTATCGGCTGGAGCAATAGCGATTACAACATCAAATAAGAATTTGTGGGAAAATTTCCAAAAATATCGTTGACTATGTATATTATTTTCTCTACAATGTACATAAGTTAAAAAGCGCGTGGTTAGGAAAAGGAACCCACATTTATTCATCTGCATTACAACATGCAGTTTGTTTAAGTGTGGGTTTATTTTTTTACTAAGTGCAATATTACAAAGGGGGGCTTTTTGTATGTCAACATTTACAGCTGAACTTGTCGGCACGATGATTCTTATTTTATTCGGTGGTGGCGTTGTTGCAGGTGTATCACTGCACAAATCGAAAGGTTTTGGCGGTGGATGGGTAGTGATTACATTCGCTTGGGGTCTAGGTGTGGCGATGGCTGCATATGCTGTTGGTGGTATTAGTGGGGCTCATTTAAATCCTGCTTTAACGATCGCGCTTGCTACAATCGGTAATTTCCCGTGGGAAGACGTACCTACTTACATTGCTGCACAATTGATTGGTGCATTTTTAGGTGGGGTACTCGTTTATTTTATGTATTTACCACATTGGAAAGGTACGAAAGATCCGGAAGCGAAACTGGCTGTATTTTCTACGATGCCTGCTATTAAACATCCATTATCAAATTTAATCTCAGAAATGATTGGTACATTTATACTTGTTTTAGGTATTCTAGCATTAGGAACAAATACAATTACGGATGGTTTAAATCCATTTCTAGTTGGTATGCTAATTGTAGTCATTGGGATGGCATTAGGGGGTCCTACTGGTTATGCAATTAACCCTGCACGTGACCTAGGTCCACGTATTGCTCACTTCTTCTTACCAATCCCAGGTAAACGTGACTCAGGGTGGTCATATGCATGGATTCCAGTTGTAGGTCCAATTATTGGTGGTACATTTGGTGCCCTATTTTTCCAACAAATTTTTGAAGGGGAAAATAGTATCGCATTTTGGGTATTTGCTATTATCGTAGTTATTATTTTTATCAGTGCTCAAATGACAGTGAACAATGTTAAAAGTGAAGAGTAAATCAATTATGCCTCGGCATAATTGTAGCTGTCGCATCGCTTTCACACAGAAACAATGAGTCTGGAATCGGCTTTGTGCTTGCACAAAGAAGACGCTGAAAGAAATTAAAAAATTATTGGAGGTATGACCGATGTCAGAAAAAAAATATATTTTAGCTTTGGACCAAGGTACAACAAGCTCACGTGCTATTTTGTTTGATGAAAAAGGGAGCATTCTCCACGTTGCACAACAAGAATTCCCGCAATATTTCCCACAATCAGGATGGGTTGAACATCATGCAGAAGAAATTTGGTCTTCTATTCTTTCTTGTATCGCTACAGTGCTTTCTGCAAAAAATATTGAATCACATCAAATTGCTGGGATCGGTATTACAAACCAACGCGAAACTACTGTTGTTTGGGATAAACATTCGGGGAAACCAATTTATAATGCGATTGTCTGGCAATCACGTCAAACGAACGCTATTTGTGAGGAATTGAAAGAAAACGGTTACAATAATTTATTCCGTGATAAAACAGGTTTATTAATCGATGCATACTTCTCAGGTACAAAAGTAAAATGGATTTTAGACAATGTTGAAGGTGCTCGTGAAAAAGCAG
The DNA here is from genome assembly GCF_041262385.1 of Lysinibacillus sp. RC46. Lineage (NCBI taxonomy): Bacteria > Bacillati > Bacillota > Bacilli > Caryophanales > Bacillaceae > Lysinibacillus > Lysinibacillus sp. RC46. The sequence goes on from NZ_JBGCCF010000005.1 coordinate 95,979, forward strand.
AAGCAGGCGATTTATTATTCGGTACGATTGATACGTGGTTAATATGGAAGTTAACAGGTGGTAAAGTCCATGTAACAGATTATTCAAATGCTTCTCGTACGTTAATGTACAATATTTATGATTTAAAATGGGATGAAGAAATATTAGACATTTTAGGCGTTCCAGCTTCTATGCTTCCTGAGGTTCGTCCTTCTTCAGAAGTGTATGGATATACGGAGGAAGCGCTGTTCTTTGGTTCTGCTGTTCCAATTGCAGGGGCTGCGGGTGATCAACAAGCTGCTCTATTCGGTCAGGCTTGCTTTGAAGAAGGTATGGTTAAAAACACTTACGGTACGGGCTGCTTTATGTTGATGAATACTGGTGAAAAGGCAGTAAAATCAGAGAATGGTTTATTAACTACGCTTGCATGGGGTTTAAATGGTAAGGTTACTTACGCTTTAGAAGGAAGTATTTTCGTAGCTGGTTCTGCTATTCAATGGTTACGCGACGGCTTACGAATGTTCCGTTCTGCTTCAGAATCTGAGCAATATGCTGCGCGTGTAGAGTCGGCTGACGGCGTTTATGTAGTTCCTGCATTCGTTGGTCTAGGTACACCTTATTGGGATTCAGATGTACGAGGTGCAGTCTTCGGTTTAACGCGCGGTACTTCTAAAGAACATTTTGTACGTGCAACATTAGAATCGTTAGCGTATCAAACAAAAGACGTACTTGGTGCAATGGAAGCGGATGCCAATATTCCACTAACGAAATTACGTGTAGATGGTGGTGCAGTTGCAAACAATTTCTTAATGCAATTCCAATCAGATTTATTAAACGTTCCTGTTGATCGTCCGGTCATTAACGAAACAACAGCTTTAGGTGCTGCGTATTTAGCGGGCTTAGCAGTTGGCTTCTGGAAATCACCAGATGAAATTAGTGAGTATTGGAATTTAGATCGCCAATTCACACCTAATATGGATGACTCACATCGTGAAGAAATCTATGCAGGCTGGAAAAAAGCTGTAGCAGCTGCTCAAGCATTTAAATAATAGTAGTAACTAGTGAAGATAGCTAAATAGTGATGAAAAAAACCTTGATAGGCAAATTTGAAGCGGATCCGGTTGTTAGACAAAAATCTAACTGGGGTCACTTCAGTTGCCAATCAAGGTTTTGTTTTAGATAAACGATTTAGAGTTGCATTATGAAATGAATTTGGTTAGAGCCAGTTGTTCGCGATTTAACGATTACGGTAATTTTTTAGACTTATTATACCCAATGTCAGAAATGAAATCTCAGAAATATCCCACTTCCAAAAGGTCCAATTTGAGATTTGAAAAAAGTCTGATACATTGCATAGATACATATAAGCAATATCGATGATCCTGACATAATTAAAAACCAAGGTTTCTTCATATCTCACCACTCAAACTTCGTTTTGGATAAATTAAATCTTTAAATTAGGCCGTTTTCTAAAAGAGTGTTGCTATTCAACTAACGGTGCAGTTTAGTTCAATAAGCAGTAATGGATTCTGTATATTTTAAATGGTAAAATTAATTAAAATTGGAACTGATGTTCATTTCGTTCGTCCTTATAGTAATTGTAGAAATTAAGGAGGCGGTAAACAATGCTCAGAAAAAAAGGGATATTATCAACATTATTTTCAGTAGTAGGACTTATTTGTGTAGCGTGTTTTTATTACTTTCAACTTAATACTGCTTGGCTATTCTTCGTTGGGGCTATTATGTTCGTCATAGGAATAATATTTAGTGTTCAGAGCTTTAAAAAAAGAGAAAAAGGATTTTGGAAGTATTCCCCTATGATTGTTTTTGGGATTTATGTCATTGGCGTTTCATTGTCAATCGTACTACTTGTGTTTATGGGCGAAACTTGAACTACTCACACTTATAGAAGTGGGAGTTTTCTGTCGGAAAATGATAAAAGGTTATATTATTTTTTTAATTTTCCTCTTAAACTAATGGGGTGCTTTAGTGAAAAGTATAGAAAAGATTAGAAAGTTTTCTATTTTTGAGAGAAAGGCAAGCAATGGGATTACCATGGTAATCCCCGAAAACGCTGTTTTTGGCTTGGTAGGAGATTCCTACGACCTTTACAAATATTTAGCTTTTATTTTCCAAAATAAGCAGCTATATTTGTTGTCGCTTCGCTCGAGTTTTAAATTAAAAAACAGGAAAGAATTGTTACCAAACGGCGCTTTGGGAACTAATGTTATACTTAAAAGTGTTTCGTGATTTTAAAGTTGTTTAATTCATAAAGTCATTTGAAATTACAATGTATTAAGTTGTTCCGCAAACGGGTCATTTAACGGAGTAAGGATTATTTTACTCATGATCGAGATTGGAGAGGGCAGGTGGTTTAATTGTTTAAGGCAGCAGTATACTTGGTACACGGATTGATATTCATATTAGTAACTCTTATTGGTTTAGGCCCAGCATTTAGCGTTGCTGCACCAGACCCAGATCAAACTTATGGGGTTTGGGTTTCAATGATTGTGATTTTTAATATTCTTGTGTTGGTATCTGCTTTTGTACAGTTAAGGATAAAAAAAGTTTGGGTGTTTTTAATATCCACAATAGGCTTGATTGTTCTTTTTATTCTGACTTTACAATACATATACCCTAACGTTTTGGATTTGTTTTAGAATGAATAAGGTAACAAATGTTTAATTAACGGGCCGCGATTGTTGAATATGTTTAACTTTTCTTTTTCAACTAATGGAGGATTTAGTGCAACCAGGATTTATAACGTATACATAACTAAACCTAATAACGTTTCCAAATGGAAGTTTGGGCACACATTAAAAAGTCATGAATGTTGTTAAATCAACGTTTTGGGCTTTTTGTATGAACATTAATTATGCAGCATTTTATGGAAAGGTATATAAACATAGCTACAATAAGACTTTTCAAAAATTTGCAGAAAATTCTACAGATATGCTATATGAATAAAAACGTGCATATATAGACAATATATAACGCTGTAAATCATTATTTTTTAATCGGTACTTCAATTTAAACTAACAAGAACTTTAGTTGAAGAAGCGTCGCTGTTCTTATTGAACTAACGGAGAAGGTTAGTTCAATAATGGGAGTTTTGTTTTTTTTTTTTTTTTTGAAAAAAATGGAAATTCTATTACTTTTAAGCGTAATAAGGTAAAGGAATAGATTAGTTCAATTAAAATTTAGGAGGGGATGAAAATGAGTATCTTTAAAAAAAGGATTTAAAAGGCATTTTATGGCTTTTCGTTATCGCTTTATTTGGAGTGTCTTTTATAACGCATACCTATAGTTATTTCAATACTAAAGAAATAAATTTACTCATCACTGGCTGTTATGAAAATGGTGGAGAAGTCATATTAGAAATTCGTAATAATCTCACAAGTAATTATTCTTTTGAGTGTAAGCCGAAATAGATTTAATTGTAAATATTCATAGTAACGGAGGAACTTAATTTAATTGAGTTCCTCCATTTCTTATTAAACTAACGGGTGCAAGAGTTAAACAAGATGTTGCTGCGGTAGCATCTTTTTTCTTATTGAGCTGACGGGGCAGGGTAGTTGAATAAGAAATCTGTTGACAATAATTACAATTTTAGATAAAGTATTGAAAAATTCTAAATATATCAAGCGTTGATGAGAAGTAATTAAGAGTTGATTATTTACAGAGAGCTCCTATTTTCTGAAAAGGAGTAATAGTGATAAATCTTAATAAAAAAGACTCTGAGTATCTTACCAATCTAATGAAAAATCAGGGATTGTGAGACGGGTTCAAAGATAGGATATGAACGTACCTGAAGAGGTTGATATGTTGACATATCAACAAACTGAGGTGGTACCACGAAGTTATAACTCTCGTCCTCAAGACGAATGTCTTGGGAGGGATAGTTTTTATATAATTTTTTAGTAATCAAAAATTTAAAAGGGGAAAATGAAATGCATAATCCTTTACTATTAGATATCCCAACACAATTAACAACGGAAAGATTAATTCTTCGTGCTCCAAATCATTCTGGAGATGGAAATATTGTTAACCAAGCAATTAGAGATTCCTTCACTGAATTAAAAGCGTGGATGCCCTTTGCTCAAGAAATTCCTAGTATTGAAGAAACAGAGATTAACCTAAGAAATGCTCATATCAACTTTTTAAAAAGAGAAAGCTTTCGTTTTCTTATCTTTCATAAAAATACTGATGAATTTATTGGAGCAGCGAGCTTTCAGGGGATTGATTGGAATATTCCCAAATGTGAAATTGGATACTGGATTAATTCAACTTTTAGTGGCAATGGGTATATGACAGAAGCTATAAATGAGTTAATTAATTTCGGATTAAATCAAATCATATTTAGAAGAATTGAAATTAGGTGTGAATCAACAAATTATAAGAGTCGTTCCATCCCTGAAAAACTCGGATTTAAGTTAGAAGGAATACTAAGGAATGAGGATTTGTCAGCAGATGGATGTCGATTAACAGACACTTGCATTTATTCAATAATAAAATAACTTTGTGAATAAGTTCACTTAAACTATCGGGGGCATTACTTTAATTAGGAGTAGCCTTTTTCTTATTGTACTAACGGGGTAGGATAGTCGAAGAAGGAATTATCAATTCTTAGGAGAACTAATATATTTATTGGGAAAATTAGTAAGATTGTTTTTCGATTGTGCTAACGGAGCAAGTTAGTGAAAGAAGGACTTAGAATATTGTTGCGATATGGTCGCAAAGCAATGGGGGGAGTAGTATGTTTATAGTTAGAACAGCTATTTTATGGATTATTATATCAACTATCATTAATGCATATTTAATGACATTACCCATACCTGTTTTACGAAAAAGAGATTATCCGACTAACTTTCTAATTAAACGAAATAATAGGATAGATATACAAAACAAAAGGGAATGTGCAGCATTTTCAACATCATATGTGTTGCGTCATTTTGGAATGGAGGCCGATGGTGAAGAGTTATATACTAATTTCCCTAGTAAAATGAGATCAGGCAATGTATATCCAAAGGGAATCCGTACGGTGTTAAGAAAAAAGGGATTTAAAACAAGCTATTATAAAGGAAATGTAAATACATTAAAGTCCGAAGTTAGTAAAGGAACTCCCGTAATTGTTTTTATTAAAGTACATAAGAATCGTAATAATTTGCATTTTGTCCCTGTCGTAGGGTATGACAAAGAGCATGTCTACCTTTCAGAATCATTAAGGCAACTGGTGAATTGTAATGATGATAACAATGGCTATAATCGAAAAGTTCCTATTGATGAATTTAAGAAATTGTGGAATGTAAAAAATATTAATATGCTTCTTTATAGCAATACTTACATAACCGTAGACGCCATACAGAGCTAATATAGAGAATAAGAAAAGACTTATTATTATAAAGTGAAATGATTTCATATTTTTCTCTCCTCTTTTAATTAAAATGCTATATTACCTTCACTACATTTACAAATTAACTTCAAATCACTTTTTGTCGTAAATTAAGAAAAAATTGATAAAGTTCTTCTATAGCAACGCCTTGAAGCATGTTTATTCCAGACAAACATATAGTGTTATTGAGAATGATGAGTATTGGAATGAAAGGGGATTGCGTGGATAAATCTAAGTCGAATCAGCGCAAAGATTTGGAGGAGAATGCAAAGGATCAGCAGTTAGAGCAGTTTCGTGTCGATAATGAAGGGCAAAAGATGACGACGAATCAGGGGCTAAAAGTTTCGAATGATGAGAATTCGTTGAAGGCTGGAGTTCGTGGGCCAACTATTATGGAGGATTTTCACTTTCGAGAGAAAATAACGCATTTTGATCATGAACGTATTCCTGAGCGTGTTGTACATGCTCGGGGCTTTGCAGCACATGGAGAGTTTGAATTGTATGAATCGATGGGGGAATATACGAAAGCAAGCTTTTTACAGGACCCTAATAAGAAAACACCTGTATTTGTCAGATTTTCAACTGTAGTTGGAAGCTTAGGTTCGATGGATACTGCACGTGATGTTCGTGGTTTTGCGACGAAATTTTACACGGATGAGGGCAATTATGATTTAGTTGGTAATAATATACCGGTCTTTTTTATTCAGGATGCCATTAAGTTTCCTGATTTAATTCATGCGGTAAAGCCTGAACCTCACAATGAAATGCCACAAGCAGCCTCAGCTCACGATACATTTTGGGATTTTGTGGCAAATAATCAGGAAATTGCGCATATGATTATGTGGCATATGTCTGATCGAGCAATACCTAGAAGTTTTCGCATGATGGAAGGGTTTGGTGTTCATGCTTTTCGTTTCGTCAATGATAAAGGAAAATCGAGGTTTGTAAAATTTCATTGGAAGCCTGTGTTAGGTGTTCATTCACTCATTTGGGATGAAGCGCAAATCATTGCTGGAAAGGATCCAGATTTTCAGCGACGTGATTTATGGGAATCAATTGAGATAGGTAATTATCCAGAATATGAGCTCGGTGTACAAATGCTTGAGCCAGAGGACGAATTTAAATTTGATTTTGATATTTTGGATGCAACAAAGCTATGGCCTGAGGAGATAGTGCCAGTTAAAAAGATTGGGAAAATGACATTGAATCGTAATGTGGATAATGTTTTTGCTGAAACAGAGCAAGTCGCCTTCCACCCTGGAAATGTTGTACCAGGGATAGATTTCACAAATGATCCACTTTTGCAGGGGCGGCTATTTTCTTATTTAGATACACAGTTAATACGTCTAGGGGGACCAAACTTTTCTGAAATACCGATTAACCGATCCATTTGTCCATTTCATAACAATCAGCGCAATGGCTTTAGTCGTCAAACTATTAATATAGGAAAAGTGAGCTATCATAAAAATTCCTTGGCCAATAATACACCATCAACTTCAACGGCAAGGGAAGGTGGCTTTGTCCATTATGAAGAAAAGGTAGAAGGACGAATCACACGAGCACGTAGTAAATCGTTTGATGATCATTTCTCACAGGCAAGGTTGTTTTGGAATAGTATGTCACCTCCTGAAAAACAGCATATCATTGATGCCTTTAGTTTTGAGGTAGGAAAGGTGAAAAGTAAGTCCGTTCGCCAACAGGTTGTCGATATGTTCGTCCGTGTTGATAAAGCAATGGCAACAACTGTGGCCGATAATGTTGGTGTTAATCGTCCAAAAGGAGAGCAAATAAATGTCACGTTATCATCACCTGCACTTAGTCAAGCAAATACTATAAAAATGCCCCAAACACTTAAAGTAGGCGTGCTAATAGGTGATGGATTTGATGCAAATGAAGTTGGAGAAATACTAAAATATTTAACAAGACAGGGAGTTCGATACAGTATTATTTCTGACAGATTAGGGGTTGTTACTAGTAGTGACGGTGTACAGCTAACAGCAAGTGACACATTTATTACTACGGATGCGGTACTATTTGACTCGTTATATGTTGTAGGCGTAAGAGCAAAAAATCAGGCAAAGTTTAATTCACATATTGTAAATTATATCAATGAAGCGTATAGACATTACAAACCGATTGGAATAGCTACATCAGGAACGACATTTTTTAATATGTCTAATGCCAATGTAGGGCCAGGAATGGTGCTAGCAACTGGCGACAAAGATTTCGCTAAAAAATTTGTGAAAGCAATAGCTCAACAACGCTTTTGGGAACGGAATATTTATTAACTAACGTTGTTTTGCAGTATATACCCGCGGAAGCAGGAGAATACCCGGGGGCAGAGCAAATACCCGTGAAGCAGGAGAATCCTCGCGGGAGCCGAGAGAATCCCCGCGTGCCAAGAGAATACTCGCGGGAGCGGAGAGAATACTCGCGGAAGCAGAGAGAATACTCGCGGGAGCTGAGAGAATACTCGCGGAAGCAGAGAGAATACTCGCGGAAGCAGAGAGAATACTCGCGGAAGCAGAGCGAATACTCGCGGAAGCGGAGCGAATACTCGCGGAAGCGGAGCGAATACTCGCAGAAGCAGAGCGAATACTCGCGGAAGCGGAGTGAATCCCCGGGAGAGTACTCGCGAAAGCCGAGCGAATCCCCGGAAGCAGAGAGAATACTTGCGGAAGCAGAGAGAATACTTGCGGAAGTGGAGCGAATACTCGCGGAAGCCGAGCGAATCCCCTGGAGCAGAGCGAATCCCCGCGTGCCGAGAGAATACTTGCGGAAGCAGAGAGAATACTCGCGGAAGCGGAGCGAATACTTGCGGAAGCGGAGCGAATACTCGCGGAAGCCGAGAGAATACTCGCGGAAGCAGAGAGAATACTCGCGGAAGCAGAGGAAATACCCGCGGAAGCAGAGCGAATATCCGCGGAAGCACATGGAATACCGTGATGAAAATACTTACAATTAAAAATCTCTCATTGTTCTATTAAGAATAATGAGAGTATTTTTTTGCCTATTGTACGTTAAATTCAATTGTTGCTGATGGTTTGTACTCCGTTTTTTGTTCATTCGGGTCTTCTGTGTAAAAGTCATTGCTCCCTTTTACGATATAATGTCCTTTTGGAAAATGACCTTTCATTGTTTGTTTCATAAATTCAACGAGTTTAGGTTCTGAAAATTCGTCGTACACGCCTCCGCTCGTGTAGACCTCTTCGTAGGGCACATTTCGTTCAAGAATACGTGTAATTAGTGGAGTATCCATTACACTAGGTATTTCAAAATTCCGTGTCGTTTCTTGCAAATTAAATAGAAATGGGGAGCCTCCATGGTAAATAGTTACGTTTTGTGCCTGCCCTACATATGTGAGTTTAGCCGTTATTTTTATGGATTCCCCCTCTGTAAAGGTGGGTTTGGAAATAGAGAGTTCATAAAGAAAGTCTTCCTGTTGTGAAGTAGCCGTTTGTGAATAGTTCTTACTTGGTGGGGGCTTTAATGCTTCTTTTTTCTGACAGGCGGCAACTAGGAGTAGCATAGAGATTAACAGTAAAATTTTTTTTGCATACAATCCTCCTTTACGGTAGTGGACGTTGGGGTAGACAAAATGTTACTAAATTTCCTGTAACATTTATGACATTGCATTCAAATTTTGTAAATGCTATGGTGGTAAATGAGGTGAATTTTGTGGAAAAATTTGATATTGCAATTATTGGTGCAGGTCCTGGGGGCTATGTAGCAGCCATTCATGCAGCGAAAAGTGGCAAGAAGGTCGCTTTAGTAGAGCGCGATAAAGTAGGAGGAGCCTGCTATAATGTTGGCTGTATTCCTTCGAAAATATTGTTGGAGCATAGTAAGCTCATTCAAGAAATACAACGTGGTAATGACTGGGGTATTGAAACTCCTACAGTAAATGTGAATTTTCCACGATTGATGAAACGTAAGGATGCTATTATTGACGAGCTTTTAACGAATATTGAGGGCTATATTTTGAGCAATCAAATTACCTTTTATCGGGGAGAAGCGGCAGTATTTAATGATTTAACTGTAACAGTTGGTAGTGAGACCTTTACAGCAACGGATATCATTTTAGCAACCGGAAGTAAACCATTTGTACCACCTTTTAAAGGTATAGAGACTTCTTCCTATTATACAACGGATACCTTTTTCGATATGAAAGAGCTGCCGAAGCAGTTAACAATTATTGGCGGAGGCGTTATTGCAGTAGAAATGGCATTTAGTTTAGCACCGCTTGGAACAAAGGTGACGATGCTGAATCATAGTGAAGATATTTTACAGACAGAAGAGCCAGATGCACGACCACTTATTCGTGAAAAGATGAAAAAGCTTGGTATTGAGCTTGTGACAGATTTCCGATTTGAGCATTTTAATGACAATGAAATTCATACATCTAAAGGCATTTATACATATGAAAATCTTCTGTTTGCAACGGGTCGACGCCCGAATACAGAAATAGCCCAGCAACTTGGTCTAATGTTCGATGATCGATTGATAGCTGTCAATGAGCATTTTGAAACAAGCCAGTCACACATTTATGCTATAGGTGACTTAGTTGGGGGGTACCAGCTAGCTCATTCAGCGAGTGCAGAGGGAATTCATGTTGTGGAGCATATTTTGGGAAATAAACCGGCACTAATTGATCAAACATCGATTCCTCGTTGTGTTTATACACATCCTGAAATTGCAACTTTTGGTTTACTAGAAGAGCAGGTTAACGAACCTTATACGGTGACTCAAATCCCTTTACATACAAACCCTAAGGCATTAATGGAAGGAAATACAGTGGGCTTTATAAAGCTTATTGCGACGGAAAAGGAAGGACGTATTTTAGGAGCTTGTGTTGTTGCTGATGGGGCAACAGAAATGTTAAATGTTATTTTAGCTACTAAAAACGCTGGCGGCACTGCCCACACTCTTGCAAATATGATTTTCCCACATCCTACAGTATCAGAGCATATTGGGGATGCTGCAAAAGCTATTTTTGACAAAGCCATTCACCATTAATGATCGCAAAAACTACATTCTTCAGCGGAAGGCTATCCTTCTCGTTAATGGAATGTAGTTTTTTTGTTTGAATTACTTTATTAAGAGAAAAGTCCCCATAACATTACTGTTAAGCCTAATATTATTAGTCCAAATAAAAGGGAGAGAGTTTTAAAAATAACAATATGATACTTTTGGGGAGCGAATTTTTCGGAAATTAATAATACAACAGCTAATACCAAATCAATTAAAAAGAATGTTTCAAGCTCTCCAGAAAAATCGTCATCTTCTTCGTATTTTTTAAAAGCAACATAAAAAGCGTTTCCAGCAAAAAATAATAAAACTAATGAGCATACAAACAGCATTAATTTACTCATGCAATAACATCTCTCCTTATTGAAAGAACCTTACAATGAGGAGAAGCGAGTTTCTCTCATTTCATTGATTCAGCGACCCACTAACAGAGGATGAAGGTTCAACATGGCGTTTAACCCATAAATGTATGTGGTAATTTGCCATATTCACTTTGACACCCTCTCGAATACTTAACTGATTATAATAAGTATTCACATGGGCTTCAAACACCAATATTTACCTCTGACACCCATTAAATAAAAAACCTATTGACTTTGTATGCTATTATGTTAAATTAAGTTTATAAGAATACTTGGTATTTAAAAATGAGTTGACTAGACATCTAGAGGCTTCTATTTTACGTAACGGATTTCCTCCGACCGTAAACATAGAAGCCTTTTTTTATCTTTATGTTGTGAATTTCTATTGGACTTGAGGAGGATGGAATATGAAATTAGGGTTTTGGCTACCGATTTTTGGAGGATGGTTACGTAATGTAGAAAATGAAAATATGCCTGCAACATTTGAATATGTAAAACAGGTTATTCAAACAGGAGAAAAACTTGGCTTTGATGTGACGCTTATTGCCGAGCTATATTTAAATGATATTAAAGGTATTGATGCTGACGCACTTGAGGCGTGGTCTACTGCAGCAGCTTTAGCAGCAGTTACTGAAAAGATTGAAATATTGGCTGCAGTTCGGCCTGGTTATCATAATCCAGCTGTGATGGCAAAAGTAGCTGCAAATATTGATCATATCGCTAATGGCCGTTTTACATTAAATGTAGTTTCAGCTTGGTGGGAAGAAGAAGCAAAGCAATATGGTGGTTATTTTACAGAGCATAGAGAGCGTTATGATCGCACAGAGGAATTCATTGATATTTTAAAAGGTTTATGGACAGAAGAAACGTTCAGCTATCATGGGAAATATTACGAAATAGAAAATGCATATTTATCGCCCAAGCCAGTCCGAAAACCATATCCAACACTATACGCAGGTGGGGAAAGTGAGCGCGGTAAAGAGGCAATTGCAAAGTCATGTGACGCTTACGTGATGCATGGAGGAACAGTAGAGGAAGTCGGGGCCAAAATAAAGGAAATGCTTGCACGTCGAGAAGCAATTGGAAAAGGCCCGTTCGAAACTTTTGGGATGGCTGCATATGTCATTGTGCGTGATTCAGAAGAAGAAGCACTTGCCGAACTAGCGCGAATTACCAATGTACAGGATACAGCAGGGTATGCAGGCTTTAATGACTTCACAAGTAAATCAAAGCTAGAACAACAAATTACACTACAGGATTATTCAGTTTCAAACAGAGGGCTACGACCAAATTTAGTTGGTACACCTCGACAAGTGGCAGAGCGCATTTTAGCTTATGAAGCGGTTGGCGTAAATCTTTTACTTCTTCAATTCTCCCCACATCTAGAGGAAATGGAACGTTTTGCAAGAGAGGTTATGCCTTTAGTGAAAAGAAAATCAGCCATTATACAGTAAGGAGCGACTACATGACTGCAAAAATTTATATTCTTCATGAAAATGATGAATGGACAATTCATTTAACAAAGCGTTTAGAGGAACAAAACCTGCCATATGAGGTTTGGCATTTGGCAGAGGGATTGATTGACCTATCAAAAGAGCCACCACAAGGAATTTTTTATAGTCGTATGAGTGCTTCATCACATACGCGGGGGCATGTATTTGCACCTGAACTAACGGAGGCAGTGCTCGCATGGCTAGAGTATCATGGTCGTCCTGTTATTAATGGAAGTCGAGCCTTACGATTAGAAGTAAGTAAGGTCAATCAATATTTTGCACTTGAAGCTGTAGGCATTCAAACACCTAAAACGATAGCGACAGTTGGCAAATCGCAGCTAATAGAAGCAGCAAGAACAATTGGTACAACACCGTTTATTACGAAGCATAATCGAGCGGGGAAGGGGCTTGGCGTACAACTATTTCATTCAGTTGAAGCACTAGAAGCATATGCAAATAGTGATACTTTTGAGTCACCTATAGATGGTATTACGCTTGTTCAGCAATTTATAAAATCACCTGCTTCTTATATAACGCGATGTGAATTCGTAGGTGGCAAATTTTTATATGCTGTTCGAGTTGATACATCTGAGGGCTTTGAACTCTGTCCTGCTGATAGCTGTCAAATAGAGGATAAATTTTGTCCAGTAGGTGAAACGGCAACTAATAAATCAAAATTTCAAATTATAGACAGTTTTTCAGAGGAGCTTATTGAGCGTTATGAAGAATTTTTAGCGCAAAATAAGGTAAGTGTCGCAGGGATTGAGTCGATTAACGATCAAGAAGGTAATATTTTCACATATGACGTGAATACTAACACGAACTACAATGCAGAAGCCGAAAAAGCCGTAGGGAAATATGGCATGTTGGCTGTTGCTAATTACTTAGGCGCTACATTACGTCAATATGAAAAGACATTGCATTTGGTGTAAGGACATTTAACTTTGTTAATAAGGAGTGGCTAATATGACAAAAGCAGTTATTATTAATGGCACGAATTCGAGAAATTCACGGGTAACGGCGATTCATGAAAAGGTGGAAAATTACTTAAAAGCACAGGGAATAGCGGTACACACAAATTATGTACATGAATTGCCAGCTGAGGACTTAATTAAGGCTAATTTTGCAAGTGAGGCCATCGTTTCAGAAAATAAACAAGTTGAAGAGGCAGATATTATCGTACTTTTGACGCCAATTTATAAAGCTTCATATACAGGAATATTGAAAACTTATTTAGATTTGCTGCCGCAAAAAGCATTGCTTGGAAAGACCATTTTACCAATTGCTGTAGGTGGCTCTATTGGACATTTACTTGCATTAGAATATGCATTAAAACCAGTTTTAGCTGTATTAGGAGCTACAACTATTGCACATTCTGTTTATATTGTTGATAAACAAATTATTCGATTAGAAGATGGAAGCTTTGCTATCGAGGAAGGAGCTATTAACCGTCTTGAGGTAGAATTAAAACAATTTCAGCAAATTGTATCCATTTAAGCATGAAGAAGCTCAGTAATATAACGTGTGGTTGATTTCCGTTCCGACTAGGCGCTTTGTTGTTGCTGACGCTACGCTTTCGCACAGATAAAACATTTGTTGCTGACGCTACGCTTTCGCACAGAGCAAAGCTTCCTGGGGCGTCAGATGAGTTTTAATAATGTCATCCCAATCTTTGGGGCTGAGCCGTGAAGTTCAAAAAATAGCGCATTATAGGAAATGACCTCCTATAACGCGCTATTTTTTAATTAACTTCAGGTTCTTCTTTTTTCTCATCCGGTGTTGTAGAGAGATATAAGAAAGCCTCATCTTGCAATAGCAATATTTTTTCTTCACAAATACCGTGTGCTAATGGTCCAGAAAAAATAGACTCCCACCAAGTTCCTGTTGTTGTTGTCATTCATCTACGCCCCCATTTCAATTTTCCGATATGTAGTTGTAAATTACTCGAAATCATAAATCATCTACACATTCCATCCATTCAAGAAAGAGGAATTTTGGTTATTAATGTTGTATCGTATAGACAAAGATAGTTTGTTTCGAAATGAAAAAACTATGTATGCCATTTTAAAAAAAGGGGTGCTTTTATTATGAATTTTACGACACAAGATGTAGAAAATATGATTACAGAACAGCGTCAATTTTATTTTTCACGAGCGACGAAGAGTACAAAATTTCGAAAAGAGCAATTAATAAATCTGAAGAAAACGATTTTAAAATATGAAAAAGAAATTTTGAATGCTCTATATTTAGATTTACGTAAGAGTGAGTTTGAGGCATATGCAACAGAAGTCGGCATTGTTTTAGATAGTATTTCTTATATGGTCAAGCATATTGAAGAATGGATGAAACCTGAAGCTGTAAAAACACCGATACAATACCAGATGGGAAAAAGCTTTATTGTAAGAGAGCCATATGGAGTAACATTAATCATTGGTCCATTCAATTATCCATTCCAGCTAGTAATGGAGCCATTAATTGGAGCAATTGTTGGTGGTAATACGGCTATAGTAAAACCATCAGAAACATCTGTGCATACTGCAGGAATCGTTAAAAAAATAATTGAAGAAACGTTTAACCCTTCTTATGTTCGGGTTGTAGAGGGAGAAAAAGAAGAAGTGACGGCACTTATTCATGCATCCTTTGACTATATATTTTTTACAGGGAGTGTGGCAGTCGGAAAGGTTGTTGCAAAGGCAGCGGCGGAACGCTTAACACCAATTGCCCTAGAACTTGGTGGGAAAAGTCCCGCAATTGTTGATCAAACAGCCAATTTAGAAGTAGCAGCGAAAAGAATCGCTTGGGGTAAATTTACAAATACTGGTCAAACCTGTGTGGCACCAGATTATGTCCTTGTCCATAAAGATGTCTATGAGCGATTTATGAAGATATTGAAAGCAACGATTCGTTCCTTCTATGGTAAAAATGCATTAAAAAGCCCTGACTACGGCCGTATTGTGAATCTAAGACAATTTGATCGCTTACAGCAAATTATCATGGAAGAACGCGATGCAATTACATTTGGCGGTAGAACAGATCGTGATGATTTGTATATTGAGCCTACAATTATTGGATATGTGAAATGGTCAAGTCCTTCGATGCAGGATGAACTATTTGGTCCGATTTTACCCGTGATGATGTATGATGATCTACCGCTGGCCATTCACCAGATTCGTCAGTTACCAAAACCTTTAGCGGCTTATTTTTTCTCAGAGCATGAAAAGGCTACCCAGTACTTTTTAGAGGAATTACCATTTGGTGGCGGATGTATTAATGATACGATTACACATGTAGGAAATTTACATTTGCCATTTGGCGGTGTCGGACCATCAGGGGTAAAAGCATATCACGGGAAGGCAAGCTTTGAAAACTTTACTCATTCAAAATCTATCTTAAAAAAATCATCGAAGTTAGAGACGAATGTTCTCTTTCCCCCATATAAACAAAAAGTTAAGCTTGTGCGAACTATCATGAAATAGTAAAAGGCGGTGTCGGACACTAAACTGACACCTCCTTTTTTAACTTCTTTCAGCGAATGTTGGTCACCCACTGAAATAGAGCAACTCAGTCTAAGAACGCCACAACCTATGGCAATTTATCTGTGCGACAGCAACAAATGTTTACTGTGCGAAAGCGAAGCGACAGCAACAATTTTGCCGAAGCATAATTGATCAGCTCGTATATTCCGCATTTCGGTTGTCGATAAATGCCGTTTTTTGATATGTTAGGTAAATATCGGTGAAATATTAAAGATATATTAAAATGATAGCGTTTTCATTTAAAAAACGTTCTTACAGGCATTTTATTTATGGGCGAATAAGTAGTAAAATAAATTCATTAGAATGTGGGGGTATTCATCTTGTCATTTTTTGTCGAATAGACAACAAATGATGAAATGAATGTAGAGATTGATTGGAGGACTATGAAATGTATGCAGAGGAATTGTTGAATGCATTACCTTTGAAAAAAATAATTGGAGTGCTACCAGACCAAGTAAGTGATATTGTAATTGATTCGCGAAGTGTGCAACCAAATAGTATGTTTGTTTGTATAAAAGGTTATACAGTAGATGGTCATGACTATGCACAGAAAGCTGTCGAAGGTGGCGCAACAATTGTTGTAACAGAACGAAAATTACCTTTAGGAGAAAATATTGCACAGGTCATCGTGAAAGATACGGATCGTGCAGTTGGCCTGTTAGCTGCAAAGTTTTTTGACTATCCGTCGAAAGATATGGCAATGATTGGCGTAACAGGGACAAATGGCAAAACATCAGTAACGGGTATTATTCAAAATATAATGCATGGAATGGGCGAGAAGTCTGCACTATCAGGAACAATCGGCTTTAATCTAAATGGCATTTTATATGAATCTGCAAATACTACGAGCGATGCATTATCGACTCAACAAATGATATTCCGTGCAAAAATGGAAGGCTGCCGATTAATGACTATGGAGGTATCTTCACACGGTTTAGCACTTGGACGTCTAGCTGGCGTAGAATATGATGTAGCTATTTTTACAAATCTTACACATGATCATCTTGATTTCCATGGTACGATGGAGGAATATGGCCATGCGAAGGGCTTAATGTTCTCTCAACTTGGACAAGACTTAGAAAAGAATAAATTTGTAGTGTTAAATGCTGATGATGCTTGGTCAGAGCGCTATGCAGCGATGACACCATTTCCAGTATGGACATATGGTTTAAAAAATGAAACAGCTGATTTCCGAGCTATTAACTGTGAGTATCATGATTTCATGACATCTTTTGACGTTGAAATGCCAGAGGGAATATACCATGTAAAAATGCATTTGCTCGGGGAATTTAATATATATAATGTGCTTGCAGCTATGGTTGCTTTTTATGGTCGTGGTTATTCAATGGAAACAATCATTGAGCAAATTGAGCAATTACCACCAGTGAAGGGCCGCATGGAGAAAGTTTGTTCAGATTTACCTGTGCAGATTTTTGTTGATTATGCACATACACCTGATGCAATTGAAAAGGCGATTTCTTCAGCCCAACCGTATAAAACAGGCAAGCTTATTTTCCTAGTTGGCACAGGGGGCAATCGTGATAAATCGAAACGTCCAGCGATGGCAGAAAAGGCATCAGCCGCTGATTACGTTATTTTAACGACAGATGACCCACGCTATGAGGACTATGATAGTATTACAGGTGATCTTGCCAAAGGGATGCTTCATGAAAATTATGCATGTATAGGAGACCGTGCTGATGCGGTGCGTCATGCGATTGAGGTTGCTGAACCAGGGGATATGATTATTTTTGCTGGTAAAGGCCATGAAGATTATCAAATTATTGAGAATACTAAATATCCGCATAGTGATGCAGATATTGCAATAGAAGCTGGCCACTTAAAATTTGTATAATATATGAACTCCAATAAAGAAGTTAGAGCGGACTTGATTTTGTGAACGCAATGCATGTAATAATGCGATAAGTTCACCTTACTTAGAGAACCCCTTTAGTTAGTACTAAGGGGTTTTCTTTTTGAGTTTTTACACCTTACAGAAGTCTCCTCCTCTATAGACCTCTTTTTTGGGGAATTCATGTAAAAAGGTTGTAAGAAAGGCAAGTATTCTTTTATTATTATTAAGTATGAAAAAAGGAGAATGACGAGATGAATTCAAATTTAGAAAAAGATATATTATCACGTCGAACTTTTGCCATTATCAGTCACCCTGATGCTGGGAAAACGACGATTACAGAAAAGCTTTTACTATTTGGTGGTGCGATTCGTGATGCCGGTACAGTAAAAGGAAAGAAAACAGGTAAGTTTGCAACATCTGACTGGATGGAAATTGAAAAACAACGTGGGATTTCTGTAACTTCTTCAGTTATGCAATTCGATTATAACGGCTCACGTGTCAATATTTTAGATACTCCAGGTCACCAAGATTTCTCGGAGGATACGTATCGTACATTAATGGCGGTGGATAGTGCTGTCATGGTCGTAGATGCTGCTAAAGGTATTGAAGCACAAACTTTAAAGCTATTCAAAGTTTGTAAAATGCGTGGTATTCCGATTTTTACTTTTATCAATAAATTAGACCGTCAAGGGAAAGAGCCACTTGAGCTGATTGAAGAGCTTGAGGAAGTACTTGGCATTAACGCTTACCCAATGAACTGGCCAATTGGTATGGGTAAAGAGTTTCTAGGTATTTATGATCGTTATAATAAACGTATCGAGCAATTCCGTACTGAGGAAGAAGAACGTTTCTTACCAATTGATGATAATGGGGAACTTGCAATCGAGCATCCTATGAAGGTGACTTCTTATTATTCACAAGCAATGGATGACATCATGTTGCTTGACGAAGCGGGTAATGAGTATTCTGAAGAAAAAATTCGTCGTGGTGAATTAACACCTGTGTTCTTTGGTTCTGCTCTAACAAATTTCGGTGTACAAACATTCCTTGAAACATATTTACAATTTGCACCGACACCACAGCCTCGCATTACTGAGAATGAACTATTTATTGATCCTGTTGAGCATGAGGAGTTTTCAGGCTTCATTTTCAAAATTCAAGCGAATATGAACCCTGCACACCGAGACCGTATTGCCTTTGTGCGTATCGTATCAGGTAAATTTGAACGAGGCATGAACATGACTTTATCTCGTACAGGTAAATCATTCAAAGTGACACAATCTACACAATTCCTTGCTGACGACCGTGAAACAGTTGATGAGGCAGTTGCTGGTGATATTATCGGTTTATATGACACAGGCACTTATCAGATTGGTGACACAGTTGTAGGTGGTAAAAAGACATTCCAATTTGAAAAACTGCCACAGTTCACTCCGGAGTTATTTGTTCGTGTTACTGCGAAAAATGTTATGAAATCTAAGCAATTCCATAAAGGGATTTTACAATTAGTGCAAGAAGGCGCTATTCAATATTATAAAACGTTGCATACAGAAGAAGTTATTCTTGGAGCAGTTGGTCAATTACAATTTGAAGTTTTTGAGCATCGTATGAAAAATGAATATAATGTTGAAGTGAGAATGGAGCCAATTGGTTCGAAAATTGCAAGATGGATTGAAAACGAAGAGGATGTTAAAGAATCAATGTCTTCAGGTCGTTCAATGCTTGTAAAAGACCGTTTTGATAATTTTGTTTTCTTATTTGAAAATGAATTTGCTATGCGTTGGTTTGCTGATAAAAACGAAAACATTAAACTGTATAGCCTTTTATAATTTAAACAAAATTGTCGGGATGATTTCCGTTCCAGGCTACTCGCTTTGTTGCTGACGCTTCGCTTTCGCACAGATAAAACATTTGTTGCTGACGCTTCGCTTTCGCACAGATAAAACATTTGTTGCTGACGCTTCGCTTTCGCACAGATAAAACATTTGTTGCTGACGCTTCGCTTTCGCACAGAGTAGAGCTTCCTGTGGGCGAGCGTCGAGCCGCTTCCTCCGCTAAAGGAACGAAGGCTAAGTGCGTCACGTCCTGTGACAACGCCTTCGTGACCAACATCGTGTTGGCCTCAGGGTCTCGCCTGTCTCGCTTTCCCACGGGAGTCGAGTAGCCTTCCACTACAATCAGCAATAGCGTAGAACTTTTATAAAATTTATGCAATGCAAAAGTGAACGCAGTGGTTACTCATCAGAATGGACTTATAACAGTTAAGCCAATTGTATTATCTGTTATTGCCACTGCTTCGTTTTGCCAAAGGGGCATACTTTTTTATAAGACACCTTAATTACATGAAAAAACACGAATCGACATGTTGCGAATCGTGTTTTTTTACAAGGAAAATTGGAGCTATATGTAGAATATATACATTATTAGGAAATATAAGCCTCATCAGCATAACGTGGGTTGATTTCCGTTCCGACTGGGCGCTTTCCTGGGGGCGTCCGATGAGCCGCTTCACTCGCTTTGCTCGCTCCAGGGTCTCATCTGTGACGCTAATCCCCAAGGAGTCGCCCAGTCTCCACTCCAATCAACTTACATATGGCATATGCTTTAACAAATTGCATCTCCTAATTTTGGCGGTGAGTTATATTTTAAACCTATAAAAAATGGGGAAGTTTCTAAATTCATCTGCTTTTCGGGTATTATAGAAAGGAAGAGATTAAAAGGAGCTTGTAATAATGAACATTAGTAATTTTTCTATTAAAAGGCCTGTTTTTACAATTGTTACGATGTTGTTAGTCATTATATTAGGTGGCGTTTCATTATTAAAAATACCTATTACGCTTATTCCAGAATTACGTCCACCAATAGGCATCGTTGTTACCAATTATCCTGGTGCAAGTCCAACAGAGATTAATGAGAAAATAACGAAGCCGTTAGAAACAACACTCGCCACCTTACCAGGGATAAAAAAACTACAGTCTACCTCTCAAGAAGGATCCAATTTAATTATTCTCGAGTTGGATTGGTCAACCAATATTGATGATGCTCAGCTCGATATTTTACAACGCATCGATATGACCCCTTTACCGAGTGATGCTGAGAAACCTAACTTTTTAAAATTTGATCCATCACAATTTCCTATAATTCAACTTTCACTACGGGCGGAAAATGACAATGTAGATGTGCGTTTACTGGCGGAAGCTTTGGAAAAAGAACTTCGTCGAACAGCAGGTGTCGCAAGTGTCAACATTTCCGGTAAGCTAGTAGAAGAAGTTCAAATAACTTTGGATGAATCGAAGCTAGTTGAAAAAGGATTAACCCAAGCAGATATTATTCAAATTATTCAATCGAACAATGTTTCTCTTCCGGGTGAACCGGTGTTAACAGCAGACGGGAAGATGTTAACGACACGTATTTTAAGCACTATAAATTCGCCAGAAAGCATTGCTGATTTAATCATTTCAGTAAATCCACTAGATGGTAAAGCATTAACAGTAGGAGAAGTAGCGGCTGTTGAACGTGTGGAGCAAAAATCCGTAACTACTACACGAGCAAATGAGCATCCTGCGGTATTAATGTCTGTATTACAGGAATCGGGTGCTAATACGGCAGAGGTATCAAAAGCTTTTAAAGAAGCTTTAAATGAATTATTAACAAAGAAGCAATATCAAGGAATCGTTGCAGACGTGCTAGTGGACCAAGGGAACTACGTGAATTTAGCGATTGGTAATATCGGATCCTCTTTACTTCTAGGTGGATTATTCGCAATGTTCGTATTATTCGTCTTTCTACGTAGTGTGAAAAGCCCTATTATCATTGGCATTGCGATACCATATTCAGTGATTGTTACATTTGTTTTAATGTTTTTTGCCAATTTCTCGCTCAATATTATGACATTAGGGGCGTTAGCACTTGGCATCGGTATGTTGGTTGACAATGCTATCGTTGTTATTGAAAACATTGAACGACATTTAGGACTTGGCAAGGATCCGATAACAGCAGCTAAAGAAGGGACAAAGGAAGTGGCACTTGCGATTACTGCTTCTACTCTCACAACTATTGCAGTATTCATTCCTGTAATGTTTATTGAAGGGTTGATAGGACAAATTTTCACAGAATTTGCATTAACTATTTCCTTTAGCTTAATTGCTTCGTTAGTCGTTGCGTTAACAGTTGTCCCAATGCTTGCAAGTCGTCTTTTAAAAATGAAATCAACGAATATTTATGAAAAACGTAATGAGTCATCCTTTTATAAGCGCTACAAAACATCAATTATTTGGGTATTGCGTCACCGTATGCTTGTACTAATCTCAGCAGTTGTCTGTTTTGGACTTGCATTGTTTGGGCTTATGAA
Source organism: Lysinibacillus sp. RC46 (assembly GCF_041262385.1). Taxonomy (NCBI): domain Bacteria; kingdom Bacillati; phylum Bacillota; class Bacilli; order Caryophanales; family Bacillaceae; genus Lysinibacillus; species Lysinibacillus sp. RC46. The sequence continues at coordinate 117,975 of NZ_JBGCCF010000005.1, forward strand.
AATGGGCACAGAGTTTTTACCGCCAACTGACGAAGGATTTGCATCCATTAGCGTAAACCTTGAAAAAGGGGTAGCAGTATCAGAAACAGAAAAAGTTGTAGCGAAAATAGAAGAACGCTTAAAACAGGAGAAAGATGTTGACGTATATGTTAGCTTAATCGGTGGTACGCAACAGGCACAAGCACGGGGACAAACAAGTGCAAACCAAGCAGAACTATATGTAAAGCTTGTCCCTCTAGCAGATAGGGATCGTTCGATTTTTGAATTTGTAGAAGAAGTTGAGCGAGATTTGCATAAAGAGCTAGGTAAGCAAGTTGAAATCAACTTTAATGTCTCAACAACAACAGGATCGTCACCAAATACATTAACGTTTAGGTTAACAGACTCTGATGAGCAAAGACTTCAAAGCTCTGTTGATAAAGTACAGCAGGAGCTATTAAAGGTAAAAGCCATCACAAAAGTATCTACGGATTTAGATATTACTGTAAAAGAAATTCAAGTCGAAGTAGACCGAGAAAAGGCGAAAGACTACGGATTTGTACCTGCGCAAATTGCTCAAACGGTCAATCAAATGACGAAGGGGCAGCTAACTACGCAAATTATGGCAGAGGATGGTGCTGTATTGCCTGTTTATACAGGCTTTGGACAAGTGTTTAATGATAGTATCGAGTCATTAAAATCGATGCAGCTTCGTTCACCTGCAGGTTTGTTTGTAAAGCTAGAGGACATTGCGACAGTTTCTGTACAGGAAGGACCAGTATCGATAAGACGCTCTGATCAGGCGGCTGCGGTTGCATTTTTTGTCGAGTATGAAACGAAGGAATCGCTCGGGGGCATCTCAGCAAAAGTGGACAAAGTATTAGAAAAAGCGGATTTACCAACTGAAACTCAAGTTGTCTTTAGTGGAGATCGTGAGCTTTACGATAGTGCGATTAATGATATGCTTTTAGCCGTGGCATTAGCAATAGTCCTTGTATATATCGTAATGGCAGCTCAATTTGAATCATTCAAATACCCATTCGTTATCATGTTTACAGTACCATTAATGATTATTGGCGTTGCCATTGCAATGTTTGCTACGAACACGCTAGTTGGTGTGACATCTGTTATAGGCATCTTAGTACTAGTTGGAATTGTCGTGAATAACGGGATTGTACTTGTCGATTACATTAATCAACAAAAAGCTAGGGGAATGGCGACGTATGATGCGATTTTACTGGCTACACAAGATCGACTTCGCCCCATTTTAATGACTGCACTAACAACAATCTTAGGATTGCTACCACTTGCTCTTGGTATTGGTGAAGGAACAGAAATGAATCAACCGATGGGGATTGTAGTAATCGGAGGACTTGTGACATCAACTTTATTGACATTATATATTGTACCGATTATTTATAGCCTAATGGATAAAGAAACTAGGAAACGGTAAGCTCAGGGGGGATGAGAGATGGGGGTTCATTTTTTTACAGGTTTTCCGGGTTTTATTTCAAGTCAATTAATACGAGAGTTATTTCGAAAAAAACAATCACAGGAAGTAATCGCAATTGTTTTAGCGGGGGAATTAGTAAAGGCCAATGTAGAAAGAGAAAATATACTTGCAGAGTTTCCTAATTGTTCTATTCATATTGTAGAGGGTGATATTACATTACCGAATCTCGGTCTAGAAAACCAAGCCGTACAGGAAATTGTACCTCAAATTGAGGTGCTCTGGCATCTAGCTGCACTTTATGATTTAGCGGTACCACGCGATATTGCATGGAAAGTAAATGTGCATGGTACGACGATGGTCAATGATTTTGTTCGCACACTTCCGAACTTAAGACGCTATATGTATTTTAGTACAGCGTATGTAGCAGGAACACGTAAAGGTATTTTACGTGAAAGTGAACTAATTCGCCCGCCTACATTTAAGAATTATTATGAGGAAACAAAATATGAAGCTGAGCATCGAGTAGAAGATTTGAAATCAGAAATACCACTGACAATTATTCGACCTGGCATAGTACGTGGACATTCTGAAACAGGAGAAACGATTAAATTCGATGGGCCTTATTTCTTTTTAAATATGGTAGATAAATTAAAATACCTCCCTTTTATCCCGTATATTGGTCAATCAACATCAACAATAAATGTGGTACCAGTGGATTATATTATAAACGCTTCGACTTATCTCGTTGATGAAAAATGTGCTGAAGGGAAAACTTTGCATCTAACGGACCCAAATCCTCATCCTGTGCAGGAAGTGTATCGTACGATGGTAAAATTATTAACTAATCATTATCCTAAAGGGCGATTACCGTTAATACTAGCAAGAACATCTTTACAAATACCACTTATTCGAAAATATCTAGGCGTTGAGCAAGAAACTCTAGACTACTTAGCTTGGAATGCTAAATTCGATACATCCGAAGCAGTTACTATTTTGAAAAAGGGTAGTATTGCATGTCCCGATTTTATACAGACTATGCCTAGAATGATTGATTTTTATTTAGCGCATAAAGAAGATAAACGCTATCAAATTCAAATAAAGTGAAGCTTCAATTAGTGGTACGGTGATAAAAATCGATGTTTACATTCAGTCCCATCTAGCTAACAAACAAGTTGAAGCCTCCGGCGGATGTCACGGAATCGGAAAGGAGTTCATAAAGGATGTTAGCCTAAAATCATCGTATCCATGCGATAACGGCTAACTGACCTGCATCGGTAAAAACGCCACGTCCTGTGGCATTACCGAAATGACCGACATCGTGTCGACCCTCACGCAGGCCTAAGCACAAAGCCGTTTCCGGACGCAATTATGCCGAGGCATAATTGATCTTGCGGTAGACATAGAGTTATTGTTTAAAGTGGGGTAGATAATTTTGCCACTCATATATGATAGTGCTATAATAAGTTTTCAGAAGAAAAAAACCTTCGACGTTTTGTCAAAGGGGAGTAGCTAACAGGTACGAGCGAAGTATCTGGATTCACATTCGTCATGACGTGGTTTTTTACCATCGGGTGTGATAAGCGAATAACTCTATACTAGCGGTATTGAACGATTAGTATTTATTTGCTTAGCGAGACCTTTGCCTTTTTAGAGGCAGAGGTCTTTTCTTTTGTATTCGTATAATAATGACTATTTTGGGTAAACAGAGCTTTAGAGGAGGCACATGAATGGAATCAATTTTATTACAATACGGCTGGGTACTGATTGTACTTGTAGTATTAGAAGGGTTATTAGCAGCAGATAATGCAGTTGTGATGGCTGTGATGGTGAAGCACCTGCCACAAGAACAACAAAAAAAGGCATTATTTTATGGATTATTCGGCGCATTAATTTTCCGATTCTCAGCACTTTTTGTCATTACAGTATTAGTTAATTATTGGCAAATCCAAGCGTTGGGAGCAGCTTATTTACTATTCATGTCTGCCAAAAATATATATGATTTGCGTCATAAAGGGGATTCAAACGAAGAATCTAACGATGAAGCGGGGAAAAAGGGCGCTGGTTTTTGGATGACAGTGCTTAAGGTAGAGGCAGCGGATATTGCATTTGCTATTGATTCAATGCTTGCTGCAGTTGCCATTGCTGTAACTTTACCGCAGTTAGGGAACTTTGATATAGGTGGCATCAATGGTGGACAATTTATTGTCATGTTACTTGGAGGCTTTATTGGGGTTATAATGATGCGATTTGCGGCACAATGGTTTGTGAAAATATTAAATGACTACCCCTCACTTGAGACCGCTGCGTTTTTAATTGTAGGTTGGGTAGGCGTGAAGCTTGTTGTGTTGACTTTGTCACATGAGAAGGTGGGCATATTACCTGCAGAATTTCCGCATTCTACTGTGTGGGAGTTAACTTTCTGGATTGTATTAGTGGCCATCGCACTAGTAGGTTATTTAGTAGGAGTTCGTCATAAACATCAAGATCAATAATTAACTTATTTCAACAGAGGCATATTTGATGAGAGGAATAGTCGTATCTATTCCTCTTTCTTTTTTGATGTATTTTTTCTATACTAATATCTATCGAGTTTGGCATCATATGAGGAAGGGGTTGTCAAAGTGCCCTGGAAAAGATCAAAAAATAGACTTGTAACACCTTTTCAGGTACTTGTCTCTTATTATTTTATAGCTATAGCTATTTCCTTCCTGTTACTACGGCTACCAGGCGTTCATCAAGAAGGAGTTAATGTTTCATTATTAGATAGCTTGTTTACTGCAGTAAGTGCAGTTAGTGTAACAGGTTTAACAACATTCAATATATCTGAAAGCTACACAACATTCGGGATTGCGATGGTACTTGTCATTTTACAGCTTGGCGCAATTGGCATTATGTCACTTGGTACTTTTGTGTGGTTACTAGTTGGGAAAAAAATTGGTATGCGTGAGCGTCAATTGATTATGATCGATCATAATCAATACAATTTGTCAGGGGTTGTTCAATTAATTCGGGAAATATTGAAAATCTTAATTGGTATTGAATTGATGGGTGCGTTAATTTTAACTTTGCACTTTACAAATTATTTTGACACTTTCGAAGAAGCCTTGCTTCATGGTGTCTTTGCCTCAATTTCAGCTACTACAAATGGTGGCTTTGATATTACAGGCATGAGTTTGCTTCCGTTTCATAACGATTACTTTGTTCAATTGATAACGATGGTGTTAATTGTGCTTGGTGCGATAGGCTTCCCAGTATTAATTGAAGTGAAAACCTTTTTATTAAATCGCCATACAAATTTCCGTTTTAGTTTATTTACAAAAATAACTACCTCCACATATGCAATTTTATTTGCGGTAGGGGCTGTCGTTATTTTATTGCTTGAATCGTTCCATTCCTTTAAGGGAATGTCTTGGCATGAGGCACTATTTTCGGCAATGTTCCATTCTGTTTCAACACGATCAGCTGGACTTACGACGTATGATGTAACAACCTTTAGTGAAGCAACAGATATTTTTATGAGCTTTTTAATGTTTATTGGTGCCTCACCAAGTTCAGTTGGTGGTGGGATACGTACAACAACGTTTGCAATGGCCATTCTATTCCTAATTACCTTTTCACGAGGAAGAGAGGATATTCAAGTATTCGGACGTGAAATACATTTAATTGATGTATTCCGCTCGTTTGTTGTTATTTTATTGGCATTCTTTATGGTATTAGTTGCGACTATTATTTTGCTCATTACTGAACCACACGCATCACTGATTCAAATAATCTTTGAAATTACATCAGCGTTCGGAACGTGTGGGATGTCTTTAGGAATCACCTCCGACCTATCGGTAGTTGGCAAAATTATCATTATGATTTTAATGTTTATTGGTCGTGTCGGTTTAATTTCCTTCCTTTACACTTTAGGGGGTGGAGGTAGAGGCAAAAAATCTAATTATCACTATCCTAAAGAGCGTGTAATTATTGGGTAAATTACTAGGAGATTAAAAAAGAGCTAATTTAGCTCTTTTTTATTTTTCCGATTAACCCTAAAGCTTATTTATATGAAAACTGAGAAATTTAGAGATTACCTGAGTAGAAAATCTATGCATAAAAGGGGTCTAAGATTGTTTAATTGACTAAAAAAAGGATGTCGCCACATAATTGTCAAAAAAATTTAAATTGTTTTTCCCGGTTATTACGATTATTCGATAGGTAATTTTTACAATAATAAGGTGGTAACTGGTTGAGAATTTCGTACTAAACTTTTTTAGGATAATTGTAATGCCACTTAGAATATCTGTTGATAGCAATGAATATGGTTATTATTGACAATTTGCATAAATAAAAAAGTAATTGTTTGGTTTCATTTTAGGTTACTGAAAAAGTTAATGATGGATGAAAAAAACGCTAGTCCTAAATTTTATTAAAGGACTAGCGTTTCTTATTATATAGAGTGGATTGTTGCAAAGTATGGTGCTTGACCGTGACGGAAGTAAGTTAATAAATAGCTGTTTTTTTGTACAATTTTGCCATTTGAGAAATTTTGGTAATCTACATGGTGCGGAATAATGAGCGTATGTTTAAACAACTCTTTTTCAGATAGATTGAAGCTGGCGAATTCCTCACCTGCAATTGCAGGGTTTTCACGTAAGGCAGCATAAAGTGCTTTCTGTTGCTCCACTGTAGGGCGCTCCTTCCACCATAATTTACGTGGCTGGAACTGCTGTGCCATTAAATAATCTAGTTGCATTAGGCTTTTAATGATAGTTAAATTAGCACCCTCTACAGTTTCTAAAAACATTAATAAACGACGGAATAAATCTTCGAGCTGATGACCGATACGAGACCAACCTTTTGTTTCCCAATAAGTACCGAAGTTTTGGAAGAAATCAAATGGTGTTTCAAACACTTCAGTTACTAAGTATTCAATCGTATGATCCATACGGTGATCGTTCCAATATTTCTCAAGTACATCCTCTGCATGTTTAATGCGTACTATATCATCAAACGTTAAGACATTGTTTGAGAAAATTTCGTAAGGAGATTGGTCCACATACGTATAGCCGAATTTTTCAGCCTCTAGACGAAGGCCTGTACCACGCAGAAGTTTTAGGAATCCAAGCTGTAATTCTTCTGGTCGCATTGCGAAAACATCATTAAAGGTTTGACGGAAGCTTGCATAATCCTCCTCTGGTAAACCAGCGATTAAATCTAAATGCTGATCAATCTTTCCACCTTCTTTGACCATCGTCACTGTACGCGTTAGTTTTTCAAAGTTTTGACGGCGCTTTACAAGAGTATTTGTTAAATCATTCGTTGACTGAACACCAATTTCAAAACGGAAAAGACCTTTTGGTGCGTTATCATTTAAAAACTGGATCACTTCAGGACGCATAATATCTGCAGTAATTTCAAATTGGAATACGACCCCTGGCTTATGTTCATCGATTAAAAATTGGAACATTTCCATGGCATAGCTGCGGCTTATATTAAATGTGCGGTCGACAAATTTAATAGTACGTGCACCATTGTCCATCAAGAATCGAATATCTTCTTTTATTTTTTCTCGGTTGAAATAACGAACACCTACTTCAATAGAAGATAAACAAAATTGACAGCTAAATGGACAGCCTCTACTTGTTTCAATATATTGAATTCGTTTGCTTAAATGAGGGAGATCCTCTTCAAAACGAAATGGACTTGGTAATTCACGTAAATCTATTTTTGGTGCTTGTGCGTGTATGCGTACTTTACCATCCTCTAAGTAGCAAATCCCTGGAACATCGTCCAATGCAATTTCTCCATGAAAATAGCGTAGTAATTGTTTAAAGGATGTTTCTCCTTCACCCATAACAATGAAATCAACCTCTTCAATTTTACGTAACCAATGGTGGGCATCATAAGAAACTTCAGGTCCACCGAGCAAAATTTTAACATTTGGACAGACAGTTTTTAACATCTTGATGACGTGAATGGTTTCTTCAATATTCCAAATATAGCAACTAAATCCTACAATATCAGGTTTTTTTTGGAACAAATCTGATACAATATTAAAAGCAGGATCTTTAATTGTATATTCTGCAATAATTGGATTAAATTCTGGTAAAGCTGCACCTTTTAAATAACGCAATGCTAAATTTGTGTGAATATACTTTGCGTTTAAAGTAGTTAAAATAGTATTCATGCAATAATCTTCCTTTCAATTTCTAATTGTAACAGTCAAGTAGCTGTCATACAATATAATCCTTTTTACCTATTTATTTTGTGAACAGTTCGTGAAATAATTTTAAATACTTAAATTTACTAAATTTTGTAATAATAGAATCGTACAGTCATAAAGTATAGTAAAGGCTCAAAATTCGAATAAGGGGTTATTTACTCTATTGAAAGGTTCGGTGAGAAAGTTGAAGCAAAATGATATTAATCAATGTTTTGAAAATCTTATGACAAGTACTTCGTCACCAACACTTATTCTTAATAAAGTAGGAAAAATTTTGAACGTGAATGAGGCTGCTGTTAAACTTTTTAACCTCAATTCAACGTATTTTGGCTATTTAACTATGGACGAGCCATCTAATTTAAATTGGGCGAAGTTCGTTAAACAATTAGAAAGCGAGTTAAGATCAGAAGAAATCTTCAATATTCAAACAGCTGGTAATGAGTTTGAAATGATGTCCTTTAAATGTTTTTATGATCCAAGCACTGAAGAAATTGTTGCGCAAATTTCAACGTTAAATAATGACATAGCTCATGAATTATATGTTAGCCAAGAGCAGGAGAGATCACAATCTTTCAATGCTTATGATCACTTACCGTACGCTGTTATTATAAGTGACGCTAGCGGGATAATTCTTGGGCTAAATAAGTATGCTGAAATGTTTTTAAGAATAGAAAAATCGCTGCTTCTTCATAGGGCACATCAGCACATATTCGATACATTTACATTGAAGAAGGGTCAAATTACAACATACCTTTCTAAACTGATGGGTGAAAAGCATGCGAGTATTCATGTAATTGATGAAACTATAGTTACTAGCCCTTGCTATTATGAAATTTCAAGTATCTTTGATGAATATAACAATATTATTGTCACAGTCATTAATGATGAAACAGAAAAGAAACAACTTCAACATAAAGTTGAACATCAACAAGCTTTAAATGTTGTCGGTCAAATGGCCGCAAGTATCGCCCATGAAATTCGTAATCCATTAACTTCTTTAAAGGGCTTTACCGAATTGTTAAAGCTAAATGCTGATGAAGAGTCACGCATGTATTTATCTGTCATCGATAGTGAGCTCCAACGGATGGAACAAATTTTATCCGAGCTTTTAGTATTGTCCAAGCCAACAAGTATGAAAGTGGAATTATTAGAGCTAGATCACATTGTGAAGCAAGTGATTGAGTTTATGCTTCCAGATGCGCTTATGAAAAATATTATGATTCAATACATTTCTCCTTCTACACAAGTATACATTGGTGGCAATGAGAATCGCTTAAAGCAAGTATTCATGAATCTTATTAAAAATGCGATGGAATCCATGAATAATGGTGGAACGATCACAGTAGAAATGAATGCTATTGACTGTGCGATTGTAGAATTACTGATTAAAGACGAAGGTACCGGTATGGACAGTGCTACCCTTCAAAACTTATTCCAACCTTTTTACACGACGAAATCAACAGGGACAGGACTAGGCCTTGCTTTCGTGAAAAAGGTGATTGAAGAGCATGAAGGTGTAATAGGTGTGAATAGTGAATTACAGAAGGGGACATGCTTCCACTTACAATTCCCGATTTACACATTTAATCAGATGGATACAATGGATGTTTCCACGAAAGATTCTGCTTATTTAGTAACATAAGAAGAGTCAAAATGGTAACTTAAACCACCGTAAAAGGCTTAAAATCAAATATTGCTTTTGACAATGCTTTTCTAATATCGCTATAATGGCATGTATAAAACGCGAATTGAGAGGAAAAGGATATGACGTCAGAAGAGATAAAGCAATCTTTAAAATTATATATAGTATTATCACGTGCACATAAAGCGATTAATGAGACGACCCATCAATTTTTTCAAGAGAATGGATTAAACCCTACTGAATTTGCTGTATTAGAGCTTCTTTATCATAAAGGAAGACAGCCATTACAGCAAATTGGCAATAAAATTTTGCTAGCTAGTGGGTCTATTACGTATGTCATTGACAAACTTGAAAAAAGAGGGTATTTATTGCGTGTCTCATGTCCATCAGATCGCCGTGTTACCTATGCAGAAATTACGGACAAAGGTGAAGCATTTATGGGAGAACTATTTCCAAAACATGAACAGCATTTACATGAATTGATGAGTGTATTATCTGTTGAAGAAAAAGGCCAAGCGATCACTTTATTAAAAAAATTAGGCCTGTCTATTAAAGACTTATCTTATTAAAAAGAGTTGTCTCAATGAGTTTGAGGCAACTTTTTTTATGGAACGCAACGTGTTATTGTGGAAGAAGTTAAAGTACTCCAACAACCCCCTCTTAAATCCTTAACGTCAAAGATAAGGAAGGAGCGAGCGCAATCGAAGGCTAAGTATCCTGACCTGTGTTAAAGCCCCCATGATCGCTCCTAGCCGCCCATCGGACATCACCTAGCCGGAACGAAAATCAGCCTCACATTATGCTATAAACCCTATTTAAAATAAAGGAACTGTTAAAGTAGAAAATTGATATTTGGAACCTGTTCAGCTTCTTGAAACCTTAACACCGTCAACATAAAAAAGACTATAGAGCAAACAAGTTTGTCTACAGTCTTATTTGAATAATTATTTTTTAGAAATAGTTGCTGCCATTTTAAGCATAGCATCTGTTAAATCTAATTCGTCGTTATCGTGAATTGTTAGTTTTGTAATTAAACCGTCTTTTTCAAAAACAACGCCGATTACTTTTTCTTTCTCTGCTTCAAAATGTACAACATAACCCTCAATGTTTTTAACATCTTTAAATGCAGCTAAATCTTCAGAAGATAAAGATGATGGTTCACCAACAGCATTCATATAATCTTGCATAGATGTTTTTGCATCTTCGTAGCTTGTTTGTGATGCATCAATAGATTCGATACGCATAAATACTTCAGCATTGTCATTAGAAACTAACATGTCTTTACCTGGTTCTTCTTGTGTAAGTGTAAATCCAGGTAGTTGGTGCACTTTATAGTCTTGATCAACACTTTTAGATTCCGTTGCTTTTTCAGTCTTGTCTACACCTTTTTGTACATATTTAACTTCTTGTTCTTTTTTAGTTGTATTGTCTTTATTATCTGTATTGTCTTTATTTGTTTCATTTGATGTAGGCGTTTCTTGCGATTCATCTACAGTTGTATCCTTAGATGATGGTTGTTGCTGTTCAGTCGGTGTATTTGATGGCTCATTTTTTTGAGCATCAGAATCCTTTGTTTCGGAAGTATTACATCCTACGACTAAAACAGCTGTTAGTAATAATGCAGGTACAGAAAATAATTTTTTTTGCATGAAAAGCCCTCCCTTTCTTAATTAAACGCTGGTAAAGATAAAATGTTTCCAAATTTTAATGTTATCATGTTAAAGGTAACACTAAAAATAATAGTAGTACAAAAACTACATGGGTTACAATAACAAGTGGCATACTTTTACGCCATTCATATAACAAGCCCCAAATAAGGCCGGTTACAAATGCGGCGATCATACCAAGCATAAAACCGCTTAATGCAATAGAGATGGCGCATAAAATCGCAGTTACAATAACAGCAAAAATAGGACGCATAAAGCGTTTCAGCTGTTGTTGAACATAGCCACGCCAAAAAATCTCTTCACCGATTGCAACAATGAATACGAGTAAAATATAGTGCCAAATATTTTGTGGTCCATAGTTTGCTAAAAATTTTTGTACTGACTGTACTAATGAATCATTAATGTATGGTGCAAGCCAATAGCCAAAGCGTATAATACCGTATGTTATTGTACCGTACCCAATACCGAAAAGTAAAAATTTCCAGGTAGGTAATTGATCTTCAATTTTACCAGCCAAAATGGCAATGGCAATACATACAAGTAAAGTAAAAGCATATAGGTACCAAAATACAGCTTGGTTAGCAAAGGTATATGCAAGCATGCCATAAACGAATAATAAAGAAAGGAGCAATATTATTGTTTGTTTCGAATTTGTAAGCATTATTCGACCTCCATGCTTTTAATATTATCAAAAAAAAAGCCCCTTATCATCTATAAAGACAAATAGGGACTATTCAGACTATTAAGCCTCGTTTGTATATAAAATTTTGTAACGTTTATGGTTGACGACCGTTTTTTCTTCAATTTCAAGGGAATCGAAATTTTCCATGTATGTTAAATCAACGATCACCGAATTTTCATTTACTTTTTCTACTATACCCTGTAAGCCATCTTTAAACTCGATAATATTTCCAACTTCAGCTATTTTCACAGACAGTCAGCTCCTTCATCGACTAATAATATACAGTTTGCATGAAAAAATGGAAAACGTAAAGCCCTTTTTAAATAATTCATAATTTATTAAACAAAATACTAAGAAGTGAGGAAAAGAAAAATGGAAAAATACGAAAATATGCTTAAACAATTACAAAACGGGGAATTAAAAAGTATAGAGATAGAAAAGGAACAATTTTATGAGTTTCGAGAAGTACTTGTAAAACATCCTTTATTTAAACATTTTAGGGGTGAGGCCAAACAAAATGGACGAGTAATCTATACTTATCAAGAAGTTGCAAGAAGCTAATTTGTCGAACATTGTCGTAAGTTAATGCTGTAAGAAATGAAATATAAATGTATAATAATGGTATGATTATTTGTGTGTGGAGGGTTGTATGAATGGTCAATCTACTCTTGAAACAAATGGAGCAAACTCGTGAAATGATGATTCGCTCAGGTGTAGAGAACGGATTACAAAATGCAAAAACCATTCAACTGAGTCGCAGATTAGATCAGTTAATGAATACTTATTATAGACAGACAGCATTTGAAGAAGAAGAAGATCAAGAAGATTGAAAGAATGTTCCTTCAGAGTATAAACTTTTTAAATAATATGTTTAAAAAGCATTAGTTGGGGAATACTTATTTTGAACACAGCAACATTCTCATTTCCCCCTTTAGAGCAGTGATACCCCATCACTTGCTCTCTTTTTTATTTTGATTTAACTTCTTTCAGCGAGTGTCCAGCACATAAGGTATATAGTACAACTTAATAAAAGGAGTTTGAATTATCGCACTTATTCAACTACACTGAAAGATAAAAATAAGTGCTAATGATTGGTTATGTAGAATCGATAGCCTGGATAAACAAAGGAGTATGTACATATGGGAAAAGAGAGTATTGCATTTATCGGCAGTGGTGTTATGGGGGCAAGTATTATCAAGCATTTATTAAAAAATGGTCATGAGGTGACAGTTTACACACGTACAAAGGAGAAAGCGGAGCCGCTTTTGGCGCTAGGTGCAGCTTGGGCAAGTACACCGGCAGAAGCATTTAAAAATAAGGATATTGCCTTTACAATGGTTGGATACCCAGCAGATGTAGAGGAAGTTTATTTTGGAGATAACGGTTTATTGCAAACAGCTGAATCCGGCAATATCGTTATTGATATGACCACTTCAGAGCCAACATTGGCAAAGAAAATTTTTGAGCATGCCCAAAAGCTTGGGGTAGAAGCACTAGATGCGCCTGTTTCTGGAGGAGATATTGGTGCTCAAAATGGGACATTATCAATTATGGTTGGTGGTAGCCAAGATACATTTAATAAAGTTTTATCAGTCATGAAACATTTTGGTGAAAATATTGTTTATCAAGGTGAAGCTGGTGCAGGACAGCATGCTAAAATGTGTAATCAGATCGTTATTGCTTCTGGAATGATTGGTGTGTGTGAGTCACTTGCTTACGGTTTAAAGGCTGGACTTGATTTACCAACAGTATTGCAATCTATTTCGTCGGGTGCAGCAGGCTCCTGGTCGTTAAGTAATTTAGCACCCCGTATGATCAAAGAAGATTACGCACCAGGTTTTTATATCAAGCATTTTGTAAAGGATATGAAAATTGCTTTAGACGAATCTAAAAAAATGGGGATTACATTACCAGGTCTAGCACTTGCTTATGATATGTATGACAAGCTAGTGGAAGCAGGCTATGGTGAAAACGGTACACAGGCTCTTTTAAAAGCTTATCAATAAAATACTGACTATAGAGAGCGAAGAATTCTGATTTTAGAAAACCCGAAGTATCATCTTATGAAAGGATGGGTACTTCGGGTTTTTGTCTTTGATAAAGAAGCTGCAGCTCACTAACACACAGAAAATAGCAAACTACGAAACATTACTCTTTATGAAAAAGTTTTGCGTCTAAAGAAAAACTAGATGCTCCTGCAAGTGCAAAGTATAAAGCAATTGCAGCTAAAGCTAAATCAAATTCATATCCAGCTAAGCCGTTTTCGCCGATAAAGCCAATACTAAGCTTCGCCGTGAAAATGGCAACAATCATAGTCACTGTCAATAAAGCGCCAAAAAGTCTTGTGCCTAAACCTAGAATAATTGCAACACCACCGACTAGTTCTATAATGGCAACAATATAAGCCATAAAGCCTGGAATACCTATGGCATCAAAATAATCAGCTGTGAAGCCGATACCACCTTGAAATTTTTGGAATCCGTGGGCGGCAAAAATAAAGCCAAGCACCACACGTAAAATAGTTGAACCGATATTTTGCATAGTTTAATAAACTCCTTTTTTTTTTTTTTTTGTGCTTACATTTCGTAACTTAGTTTATTTTTAAAAACAACTTTTGTCAAGTAACTTAATTTTATTTTTAAAAATGATTTTCGGAAAAATGATATACTGTTATATAAGAACGAAGTACTTAGGAGGCAGGGAAATTGGATCAAAAAAAAATTTGCCCACGATTTGAGAAAGCGCTAAAAATATTAAATCATAGCTGGAACACTCTGCTTATTTATCAGTTATTAGAAGGTCCTCAACGATACTCAACAATTAAAAAACAAATGGGTATTAGCAGTCGCGTGTTAACGGAGAGATTAAAAGAATTAGAGATAGAGAACATTGTGAAACGCACTGTTATTCCATCGACACCAGTAGTGATTGAATACGAGCTAACAGAAAAAGGACATGCACTTGCGCCGGTCCTAAAAGCAATTGAAAAATGGTCTTCTATGTGGGTGAATATAGAAGAATAGTAAAAAGGATATCCAAGCGAGGGGGCTTGGATATCTTTTTTAGGCTGTCTTCGTTGTTCTTCAACTAATCTTTAAGAAGGAAAAATTAACAAAGTGTTGAATTTATATACAGTTAAGTTTTTAGTTGTGTAAGGAGGGGAAACAATGCTTACACAAATAATTCAAAATTGGAATCAGTATTGTAAAGATGAAAATTTTGTTGGCATAGGTTCTACAAGAAAAGTATATAGAGTTTTGGATTATGTAATAAAAGTGCATTTACATCCAATCGGTTATAAACAATCAAAAAATGAATTAGAAATTTACACTTCAATGGCTGATAAAGGTCTTGCCCCCTTACTCGCTCAGACATACTATGTTGATGAATTCATATCTGTACAAAAATATTACAAACCTTTAGAACTAAAGAATAATCAATCGTATGAGGTAAAGGTTGAAGAACACCGATGCTTGATCCCTAATTTATTTGATGAGGTTTTAGAAATATTAGATAAAAACTTCGACTGCTTTGATTTAAAAGACAGTAGTAATTACGGTTTAAACAATGATGGTAAACTTGTTTTTACCGATTATGGTATGACAAAGAGTTTATATGAAAAAGAGTGGGTTCCATTAGCCGAAGAAGGCATACTTCCGCAAATACATTTTGACTTTTGCAGCGTTTGTGGATTAGAAAAGGAACTCCGTATGTACGGAGACAAGGACAAAGACAAACGTTGTTATGATTGTGGTAAGGAATAAAGAGAATCAGTATGTCGGAAAGTTTTAGAAATATTATACATAAACTCCCATGAAGGAACTTAATCATCTTTCATTTTCTGTGGTGAAGTGCTGATTTTTGCGCTCCATGGATGGCTAACGGGGTGGTTTAGTTAAAGAAGGATTTACCAAAGACCAAGTTAATCTACAAAATGTGTAGAATTAACTTGGTCTTTATGTATTAATAGCTACAATCTATATTGAAAACAGCTTTTTTATTATGAATATGTAATCTTTTGTATTCCGCAGATAAGGCTAAGATTCGTTTATTTTAGAGTGTTAGTCAAGTGAAAATAATTGTATATTGTAAATAGTGTTAATTTTCTTTAAATAAGAGGTATTTTTTATTACATGAGGGAATTTATTTAACTTCTTTCAGCAGAAGTCCCCCACCTCTATGGGTGGTGAGATGAATGCAGTTTTAAGTTACTTTTCATTGGGTGTCCAAACATCCGCTGAAAGAAGTTAAAGCCCCCGGCGGATGTCACGGAATCGGAAAGGAGTTCAATTTAGGATGTTAGCCTAAAATCATCGCATCCATGCGATAACGGCTAACTGACCTGCATCACGCAGGCCTAAGCACAAAGCCGATTCCGGACGCAATTATGCCGAGGCATAATTGATCATATAATAGAGAATGGAAAGGAGGGTTTTATGAAGCGGAATTCAGTAATAGACGCACAGCATCGGAGTCAGTTAGCTCTTTATTTATCACTGCCAATTTTATCGTGGGCATTTTATGATTTTGCGAATACAATATTTTCTTCAAATATTAATACTATATTTTTCCCGTTTTATATGGATGAAGTTTTAGGGACGAATGAGGTAATGCAGCAGGTGGCAAGCACGTTTATTTCTTATGCGAATGCCATTGCAAGCTTTTTCCTCGTCGTTTTTTCGCCACTTTTTGGTGTATGGATTGATAATACAGGCTATAAAAAGAGATTTATAGTGTGGTTTGCATCTATCTCTATCTTTTTCACCTTTATGATGGGTGTTTTTGCAAATCTACAGACGTCAGCGAATTATTCAGGTGTGCCGCTTAGTTTATTTTTAGTTGTAGTCAGCTTTATCATCGCAAAATTTTTCTTTAATTCAAGTCTAGTGTTCTATGATTCAATGATGGGTGATTTAGGAACAAAAGAAGAAATGCCCCTTATTTCTGGCTATGGGGTAGCGATTGGATATCTTGGTACAATTCTTGGACTACTTGTTTATTTGTATGTAGGAAATAGTGGATTCCATCGGGCATTTATTCCAACTGCAATTTTATATTTGTTATTTTCTTTGCCATTATTTTTTATTAATAAAGATACACCGATTCCAAGGTCTCAGCGCAAGCCTATTAAATTTCTAGATGGCTATAAGGAAATTGTTCAGACTTTTAAAGACATGAAGCAATATAAAACTATTTTCACCTTTATGATTGCTTATTTCTTTTTAAATGATGCCATTGCAACAACCATTGCAATGATGGCTGTATATGCAACAACGATTGTCGGCTTTACGTCGGGTCAATTTATCGTGCTTTATTTAGTGTCTACGGTTTCAACTATTATTGGCTCTTTTGCATTTGGTTATATTACAAAAGCAATTGGAGCCAAACGTGCGATTACCGTGGTGGCGCTATTAATGATTGTTGCTTTAACATTTGCTGTCTTTGCGACAGAGCAATGGATGTTCTGGCTTGCAGGTAGTATGTTTGGCGTATCACTAGGATCCATGTGGGTAACATCTAGAACATATATTATTGAATTGTCTCCAGAAGAAAAACGGGGTCAGTTTTTTGGCTTATTTGCATTCTCAGGTAAAGTATCCTCCATTATTGGGCCGGCAGTCTACGGAACGGTCACATTATGGATGAAAGATTACGGAACGCTAGCAAGCCGTGTTGCATTATCGACATTAATTGTGATGACGATAATTGGCCTATTGATACATTTAAAAATTAATGGCTCAAAAGTTGGAGATGACATTTGAAAAAACGTATGCACGCCCAGGTAAGCGCCCTATCGGAATGGAAATCAACCCAATGTTATGATGACAACCCAAGTTCATGATAAAATTGGTAAAAGCAAGTAGGAGAAATGTATTGCCTATGATACAATTGAATTATAAATAGAATTAAATTGAAGTTGAGGAGAAAGGAGCGGGGTTGCTTTGGAACATAAAGGTATATTGTTAGAAAGTGGCACAAATGAGCTAGAGATTGTTGAATTTGAAGTAGCGAACAATAAATTTGGTATTAACGTTATTAAAGTAAAGGAAATTATTCAACCGATTCCAGTAACATTTATTCCACACGCGCACCCGCATGTAGAAGGGATCATTCAATTACGAGGTGAGGTTTTACCAGTAGTTGATATGCTCCGAGTATTAGGTATTCAAAATGCAGAGCGTAGTCCTCAGCAAAAATATATTGTAGCTGAGTTTAATAAACAGCGCGTAGTATTCCATGTAGATAATGTAACGCAGATCCACCGTATTTCATGGAATCAAATCGAGAAACCTTCTGATATGTATCAAGGAGGAACATCACAAGTAATTGGTGTTATTAAGCAAAATGAACAGATGATTTTATTACTTGATTTCGAAAGAATTATGGTGGATATAAATCCGGATTCTGGTATTAGTGTAGAATCCGTTAAAAAGCTCGGTAAACGTGAACGCTCTGAAAAACGAATTTTAATTGCTGAAGATTCGCCATTACTACGTAAGCTCTTATTCGATACTATGAATGAGGCGGGTTATGCGAATGTTGAATTCTTTGAAAACGGCCGTGATGCTTATGAATACCTCGAATCTATCGTCAAAGGTGGTAACGAAGTAGCCGAGCATATTCAATTAGTTGTGACAGACATTGAAATGCCACAAATGGATGGGCATCATTTAACACGTAAAATAAAAGAGCATCCAGACCTCCAAAAGCTTCCTGTTATTATTTTCTCAAGCTTAATTACAGATGATCTTCGTCATAAAGGTGACCAAGTAGGTGCAGAGGATCAAATTAGTAAGCCTGAAATTGCGGAGCTTATTTTACGAATAGATCAACTTATCTTATAAAATTAAGTTTTATCAGGGTTTAACAATAGAGATAAAGGTACTTCACAATATTAATAATGGGTATCCTGAAAGTATATTAATAATTTTAAGAGAGTCGGATGCCTTTTAGGCTCCGGCTCTTTTGTATAGATAAATGAGGCTAGGAACAAAATAATAAGGACTGATTTGTCGGGGGGATCTATACAACTTTGACGTGAGTATCCTGACACGGGCAAGCTAAGAGCCCGCAGGTTTGTATCTACAAACCGAGGAGGCTAAACGATCAGTAAATAGTATGAATGTATGCGTTAAGGAAGTGATCATTTGAATGAATTAAAAACTGCTATCATCGATATTGGCTCCAACACTGTTCGATTAGTATTGTATCAATACGATAAAGAAGAGGGACTTCGTGAGATTGGAAATATTAAAACGGTTGCACGTTTACGTACATATTTACAGCCCTCTGGTGAAATGTCTGAAGAAGGTATACAAGTATTAACAGAAACATTATTGACTTTTAAAGAAATGCTCGATGATTTTGAAGTGACTGATGTTAAAGCTGCTGCAACAGCTGCAATCCGTCAGGCAACAAATAGAGCAAAAATTATTACCTTAATGAAAGAACAGACAGGCATTCAAATAGAGCTTTTATCAGAAGAAGAAGAGGCATATTATGGCTTTGTTGCTGTAGCGCATTCAATAGGCACGAAGTCCGCTGTAACTATCGATATTGGTGGTGGTAGTACAGAAATAACGCTTTTTGAAAATAAAGAACTACAGAAATCTTATAGTTTCCCTTTTGGAACAGTTTCTTTAAAGCAACGTTTTGTAAAGGGCGAGATTATGAATGGTAGTGAAAAAAAGGAACTCATTGCATTTGTTAAAGAACAGTTCAAATCACTTCCGTGGATTCAGGATATTGGTTTACCGATTATCGCCATTGGTGGTAGTGCTCGAAATATTGCCCAAATTCATCAGCAAAAACATGCATATCCGATAGCAAGTGTACATGGCTACGAAATGACTAAGGAAAATTTAGTGGAGCTCAGTGTGTTTTTAGGTAGTTTAAGTTTTAATGAATTGAAACAGTTAGATGGGCTTTCGACAGATCGTGCAGACATCATCGCTCCTGCACTAGAGGTTTTCAATGTGTTAGTGGAGGTTGTTGGCAGTAAGTTGTTCCAAATAACAAAAAAGGGTTTGCGAGAAGGACTCATTATACAGCGTATTTTGCAAACAGATAAACGTGCGTTTGATAAGTACAATGTGTTTGAGGGAAACGCTAAAAGATTGGCTCGTCAGTATGGTCGAACTGAAATAGAAGTGGACTATTTGACGCGTTTAACGGATCAATTGTACAGTGAATGCTGTCGCGTCGGTTGTTTACAACATAATCCAAAAGATTTGCAATTATTGGCGAAAGCGGCGAAGGTTTTTAATATAGGGGAGTATATTGAGTTAAGTTCGGCGAGCCAGCATACCTTTTATTTAATTGCGAACCAATCTATCGATGGGCTAAACCATAAGGAGCGTGTGAAATTAGCACTGTTAGCCTCGTATAAAAATAAAGATTATTATCAGCTATTCGCAGCTCCTTTTACAGAATGGATAAGTCGTGAGGAGTATCGTAAAATACGAGACTTTGGCGCACTTTTAAAATTTGTCTATGCGTTAAATGTATCTAAAAGAAAGATTGTACGTACCATTAAGATGCAAACAAAAGAGGATTATGTTCAGCTTAACATCTATGTGAAACACAATGCGACCGCTGAAAAATATCAAGCAAATCGACATAAAAAGCATCTAGAACGCGCACTGAAAATACCTATAAAAATAAACTTTATTGAAGAAGGGTTGAGCAATTATGACAACTGAAGTTACGAATAATCAGTTAAGTGAAGGGAATTTAACAGAAGCACAAGGTCGTTTACTAGAGGAAATCGCTAAGCCACAATACTATAATAATCGTGAATTAAGCTGGTTAGCCTTCAACGAACGAGTATTAGAGGAAGCAGAGGATGTCAACAATCCTCTGCTAGAACGATTGAAATTTTTGGCGATATTTAGCTCGAATTTAGATGAATTTTTTATGGTGCGTGTTGCGGGTCTACAGGATCAGGTGCGTGCAGGTTTCCATAAGCCTGAAAATAAGTCAGGCTTAACACCAAAAGAACAATTAGCAAAAATTGCAGAGCGAACTCAGGCATTAGTGCGCCGACAAACTGAAGTTTATAGACATTTAATATATGATTTATTACCACAACATAATGTACATATTGCAGACATGAAAGACTTAAATAATACACAGAAAGCATTCGTCAATGAAATGTTTGCAGAAACTATCTTCCCTGTTTTAACACCTGTAGCTGTAGATGCGTATCGTCCCTTCCCAACTTTGCTTGGTAAAACTTTGAATTTACTTGTTTTATTAGAGCAAGATGAAGCCGACTTAGAAAATCGTGAAAAGGTAGCAATCGTACAAGTTCCATCTGTCTTAGATCGTTATATTAAAGTACCATCAGCAGATGGAGAGACAGTTATTGTCTTATTAGAAGACGTGATTGTAGCGCATATCGAAAAGCTCTTTTATGGTTACAGTGTCAAATCAGCACAGGCTTTCCGTTTGACACGTAATGCTGATTTAACGATTCATGAGGAAGGTGCACGAGATTTACTTGTAGAAATCGAAAAAGAGTTGAAAAAACGTAAATGGGGTGTAGGGAGTCGTCTAGAAGTTCGTGAGGGCGAGATGAGCGAGGAAGTTCTTACATACTTACTTGATGAATTTGAAATTGAAGAAACAGATGTTTTTCATATAGATGGACCACTAGATTTAACTTTTATGTTCTCGTTTGTAAAAGGCATATCTGTTGGTCGAGAACATTTAGAATATGAAAGCTTTATTCCACAGCCACCATTAGATTTGCAATCGGATGAAAATATTTTTGAAAAAGCTCTGCAACAAGATATATTTTTCCATCACCCATATGAGTCGTTTGTGCCAATTGTAGATTTTATCTCAGAAGCGGCGGTCAATCCAAATGTTTTAGCAATCAAACAAACGTTATATCGTGTAAGTGGTAATTCACCTATTATACAAGCGTTAAAGTTTGCAGCAGAAAATGGTAAGCAGGTAACAGTGTTAGTTGAATTGAAAGCACGTTTTGATGAAGAAAATAATGTGCTTTGGGCAAAGCAACTTGAGCAAGCTGGCTGCCTGGTCATTTACGGTATGAATAACTTAAAAACACACTCGAAAATAACGCTTGTTGTAAGTCGTCGAAATGGAAAGATTGAGCGTTTTGTACATCTTGGAACAGGAAATTATAATGATGCAACTGCAAAAATTTATACAGACATGGGTATAATAACGACAGATAAGGAATTTGGCATTGATGCTACTAACTTCTTTAACTATTTAAGCGGTTATACAGAAAAGCCAACTTTTAATCATTTAGTTGTGGCGCCATTTGATATTCGAGATGAGTTTATCCGATTAATGGATGAGGAAATTGCTTGTCATAAGAAGCATGGGAATGGTTTTATTCGAGCTAAAATGAATTCACTAACGGACAAAGACTTAATGATGAAGCTATATGAGGCGTCTATTGCAGGTGTGAAAGTAGAGCTGATCATTCGGGGTATTTGTTGCATTAGACCAGGTATCCCTGGAATTAGTGAAAACATAACAGTAACGAGTATTGTTGGTCGTTTCCTTGAGCATTCTCGTATTTATTGGTTCCATCATAATGGAGAAAATAAAGTCTACTTATCTTCTGCAGATATGATGACTCGTAATATGATTAAACGTGTGGAAATTTTATTCCCTGTATATGCAAGCGAAGCAAAAGCTCGTATTATTAACATCATGAATACACAACTTGAGGATACAGCAAAAGCTCGTATTCAAGACTCCAATGGAAAATATCATTACAAAGAGTTTGACCGTGGTGAAGACCCAATTAATAGTCAGGAAATTTTCCTAAAGGATGCACTAAAACCTACGCTAGACGAAGAATAAAGCAAACACGCTACTTAGTGAGGGATATAATGAAAAAATATAAAGAGAGTGTAGCGCAATTTGCAGACTATCATCAATTCATACAACTCAACCCATTTGATGCAATCGTATGTTTGAGAAAAGTTGATACAAAAGCGTTTGAAGTCGTTCATTTTAACGAAAAGCTACCGTCATTTATTAAGCTACAAGATGTGAAAGCCATCAACGCAGAACAATTTTTTAAGGAGCAATGCTGGCTGCAATTATCAAATATATTACAACAAGAATTCAATATAGACCAAAGTCTAAAGGAAAGTACGGAGCACACAGTAAAAACATTTGTTGTTCGTGTACTGCCCTTAGAAAAATCAGTTATAGCAGTTATTCTACGGGAGAAACAAAATGAGGTAGAACCGTATTTGCAATTTGTAGAACAGCACGTAAGTCCGGTATTAACAACTGATTTACAAGGTCGCATTATTCACCAAAACGTTGTTGCCACTTCTCTATTGTCAAAAGAACATCAAAGCTTGATAGGTCAAAATATTTTTTCATTATTAGAGAGTAAGTATATCAACGAATTTAAATTATTATTCGCAAAAACTATTGAGGGCTCAGCATTTGGTATGCCCAAATGCATGTTTAAAGGTCAATTGCTAAGTAAAGAACCATTTTATTTAAGAACGCATCCAACGTACTTTAATGGTGAAATTATAGGTGTACATTTATTTGTGAAAGATGCCACTTCATTTATGAATGATCATGAGGCCTTTTATTACCTAGCATTAATGGATGAATTAACGGGTATTTGGAATCGCAAGGCTTTTAAGGAGCATTGGCTTCAACATTTAAATGATAAAAAGCGTAATAAGCAAGCAGCTATTATTTTAGTGGATATTGATCGCTTTAAAAAGTTTAATGAATCCCTTGGTGAAAGTAAGGGTGATGAACTTATGCGAATGTTTAGTCATAGACTTCGTGAGCTCTGTTACTCCAAATGCTCTCTTTATCGTTATAATAGTGATGAATTTATTTTTGTTCTAAAAGATGCAACCATCAACAAAATTGAACATACGGCTAATGCTATTTTAGACGCATTAAAACAGCCATTCATGATTGATGGGCAGGAATATTTTATTAGCGTGTCGATTGGTATCTCACTCAGTCCAGCAGATGGCATGGATTTAGAAACGCTTGTACGTAAAGCAGATAAAGCATTGTTTTCTGTAAAAGAACATGGGCGTTCACACTACCGTTACTATCGTGAAGATATGACAACTATTTTTCCAAATGAAGCGCTAATGGAGGCCCATTTACGTCGTGCTATCGAATTTAATGAGCTAAGTATTCATTTACAACCACAAATGGATTTAACGAATAACAGCACCAATAGCTTTGAGGCCTTATTACGATGGAATAATCGAAAATTTGGCTATGTGTCTCCTGCACAATTTATACCTATTGCGGAGGCATCAGGCTTAATAATTGAAATCGGTGATTGGATTATTGACGAGGTATGTCGCTATCAAAAAGAGTGGCAAATGAAGGGTTATCGACCAGTACGAATTGCCATCAATATTTCACCAAAACAATTTAGAAAAGAAAACTTTGCTCGGAAAATTAAAACTGCCTTGAAAAAGTATAATGTGCCACCTGAATTATTAGAGGTGGAAATTACCGAAAGCTCCATGACTAATGTTCATGAAACATTTTCAATTTTAACTGAATTGAAGCAACTAGGTGTTTATGTTTCGGTTGATGATTTTGGAACAGGCTATTCATCTTTAAGCTATTTAAAGCGTTATCCGATAGACATCATAAAAATTGATCAATCATTTATAGCTGATATTACGAAAGATGATAAAAATGAGGCAATTATTAAGGCCATTATTTCAATGTCCCATAACTTGGGATTAGAGGTCATTGCTGAAGGGATCGAGGAACCATCACAGGTTGATTTCCTAAAACGTCATTGTTGCCAAAAAGGCCAAGGCTTTTTATATAACAAGCCATTACCTGTAGAAACCATTGTTAATAAATATTTTGTCGGCTAATGAAAACAAGTCAAGTAGCACTTCATCGTGAATTGGATGAAGTGCTACTTTTTAGAGTTTTGGGAAGAGGGGTATCTAAGGGAAATGCAGGTACAACCGATCAAAAAAAGGCATAACCTGATCACATCTCCGGGCAAGCCGATCAAAAAAGGACTTCACCTGATCACATCTCTGGGCAAGCCGATCAAAAAGGAATATACCTGATCACATCTCCGGGCAAGCCGATCAAAAAAGGGCTATACCTGATCACTTTTCCGGGCAAGCCGATCAAAAAAGGAATATACCTGATCACATCTCTGGTCTAGCCGATCAAAAAAGGAATATACCTGATCACATCTCCGGTCAAGGCGATCAAAAAAGGGCTATACCTGATCACTTTTCCGGGCAAGCCGATCAAAAAGGAATATACCTGATTACATCTCCGGCCAAGCCGATCAAAAAAGGAATATACCTAATCACATCTCCGGTCAAGGCGATCAAAAAAGGGCTAAACCTGATCACTTTTCCGGGCAAGCCGATCAAAAAAGGACTTCACCTGATCACATCTCCGGGCAAGCCGATCAAAAAAGGACTTCACCTAATCACATCTCCGGGCAAGCCGATCAAAAAAGGACTTCACCTAATCACATCTCTGGTCAACTCGATCAAATAATGCTTTACCCGAGCAGTTCTCCCGTCAACCCGAACGAACGGAGATACAACCGGATTGGAAAAGGACTACACCCGAGCGCATGCTGTTTCCACCTGAGCAAACCTGTCTAAAATGAGCTATTTATTTTCTACTTTCAATCCATCTAACACAATAGCTGTAAATTGCGCCATTTCTGTAGCTAAATTGAAATCTTCATTGTGGATTAACCAATCATAAACATTTGCACGCATACAACGTTGAATAATTGCTTGAATTTGATTAACCTCTATATCGTGACGAAACTCCCCAAGTTGAATACCTTCTTCGATATAACTGTTCATAATTTGGAAAATCATTCTTTGTGGATTTATTAAATAATGATCTTGTTCCACTTGATTTGTCATCGCAGCAGTATACACAGTTCGTAACAAATCTTTTCCAACAACATTTGTTAAATACTTCATTTGTTCTTGATACAGCAATAAAATTTTTTCACTTGCAGGCAATGTACGATCAATATTTTTTTCCACAGAGCCATAAAAACTATCTAGCTCTTTAAATTTTTCTAAAATAACGTCGTACTTGGATGGGAAATGTGTGTAAAATGTTCCTTTTGATACATTACAGGCTTTAGTAATTTGCTCAACAGATACATGCTCGAATCCATGTTTATTAAATAAATCTAAAGATGCTTTGAGTAATTTTTCCCGTGTTTCTAATGCCTTTTTTTGACGGCTAGTCAATGAATTCATATTGGACAATCCCTTCAAGTTAAAGTATTTTAACATATTTTTTATGGAAAGTATTCTGAAAATATAAAATGTTTTGATTGACGTAATGGATTTGATTTGATTATCATTTAATTGACCGTAGTCAATGACTTTGGTCAATTAATAAATCACGTTATTAATGTTACGATAAAAGAGTAGGGTTTGGCTAGTGTTCATTGGATTTTCAAGGAACGGGGGATGTCAACAATGACGGAGAAATTAGGTTTTATCGGCTTAGGCAATATGGGGTTACCGATGTCAGTTAATTTATTAAAGGCTGGCTATAAGGTATATGGCTTTGATACTAATTCACAAGCAGTGGAGCAATTTAAAAAAGAAGGTGGAGTTGGACTTGCAACAGCAAAGGAAGTTGCTGAGCAAAGCGATATTATTATGACGAGCTTGCCGACACCACAAGTAGTGGAACAAGTATATAGATCTGAACAGGGTATAATGCATCATGCTAAGAAAGGAAGTTTATTAATAGACTTTAGTACGGTAAATCCCGAATTGAATGATTCCTTACATAAGGAAGCACAATCATTGGGATTACGATATCTTGGGGCACCTGTTAGTGGAGGTGTTGTAGGTGCTATTAATGCAACACTTACGATAATGGTTGGTGGTGAAGAGGATAATTATCAAAGCGGATCTGGAATATTCCGAATAGTAGGAAAAAATATTTATCATCTTGGTACGTCTTCAAGTGTAGGTACACGTATAAAATTACTCAATAATTTAATGATTGGATTTTATACTGAGGCAGTCGCTGAAACAATCGTGCTTGGTGAAAAGATGGGTATCCATGCAGATACATTGTTTGAAGTGTTAAGTAATAGTTACGGTCAAAGCCGTATTTATGAACGTAATTTTTTAGAATACATGAAAAACGACAACTATCAGCCAGGTTTTTCTACAAATCTATTATTAAAAGATTTGAAACTAGCGAAAAATATGGCAGAAGAAGCAGGGGTACCACTTCGAATCGGGAATAAATTAGTGGATCTTTATAGTGATATTTCTCAGCAAGGCTATGGAGAAAATGATATGTCGGCTGCTTATTTAAGTTTAAAAGAAACATGTAAAATTGAACAATTTTAAAGGAGGACAATAAATATGACAACAGCACATGAGGTTAAAACATTAACG
The DNA here is from genome assembly GCF_041262385.1 of Lysinibacillus sp. RC46. NCBI lineage: Bacteria > Bacillati > Bacillota > Bacilli > Caryophanales > Bacillaceae > Lysinibacillus > Lysinibacillus sp. RC46. Next base: position 145,037 of record NZ_JBGCCF010000005.1, read on the forward strand.
CACTTTATTGGTGGGGAACTAATAGAAGGGAAAAGCGAACGTTTCGGTTCGGTATTTAACCCAACGACTGGTGAGGTTATTGCCAAGGTTCCGCTTGCAACTGCAGAAGAAACTCGAGAGGCAATCGATAAGGCACAGACAGCTTTTCCACAATGGAGAGATACATCAGTAGCTAAACGTGCTGAGATTGTATTAAAGTTCCGTAATCTTATTACTGAAAATATGGAGGAGCTTTTACAAATTATTTGTACAGAAAGCGGTAAAACAATTGAGGATGCGAAAGGTGAAATTACACGTGGTTTAGAGTCTGTTGACTTAGCTATCGGTGCACCTCATTTAATGAAGGGAGAGTATTCAGTTAATGTTGGTGGTGACATTAATGCCTACTCTGCAAAATATCCCTTAGGTGTTGTAGCGGCTATTTCACCATTTAACTTCCCGATCATGGTGCCTTTAGCGCAAACAAGTATGGCAGTTGCTGTCGGTAATGCCGTTATTTTAAAAGCTTCCGAACGTGTTCCTATGACTGCCTTATATGTTAGTGAGCTTTGGAAAAAGGCTGGGTTACCAGATGGCATTTGGACGGTAGTAAATGGAGATAAAGATGCAGTTAATGAACTATTAGAAAATCCGAGTGTGGAAGCAATTTCATTTGTAGGGTCGACACCAGTTGCCAAATATATTTATGAAACAGGCTCGAAACACGGTAAACGTGTCACAGCACTTGGTGGAGGAAAAAACAATATGGTTGTTATGCCTGATGCAGATCTTGATCAGGTAGCAAATGCGTTTATCGGAGCAGCTTATGGAGCAGCCTCTCAACGTTGTATGGCCATTTCTACGATTATGCCTGTTGGAAAGGATACTGCGGATCGTCTTGTTGAAATATTAAAGGAGAAAATCACTAATTTAAAGGTAGGCTCATTTACAAATCCAGAGACAGACTTTGGCCCTGTCATTTCACAGCAATCGAAGGAAGCGATTATTGCTGCGATCAATCGAGGAGAGTCTGAAGGGGCAACAGTTGTTTGTGATGGTCGTGAACTTGATATTGTCAAAGAGTCAAAAGGATTCTTTGTAGGTCCAACATTGCTAGATAACGTAAAACCGGGCATGGAAATTTATGAACAAGAAATATTTGGTCCAGCACGAAATGTTGTACGTGTGGATTCATTGGACGAAGCAATCCAACTTATAAATAAGCATGAGCTTGGAAATGGGGTAACAATCTTTACGAATGACGGTTTAGCAGCTCGTAAATTTACTACAGAAATCGATGTTGGTATGGTTGGTGTAAATGTCCCAATTCCAATCCCAGTAGGCTACCATAACTTTGCTGGATTTAAAGGCTCTCGTTTTGGAGAAGGGCATATGTTTGGTCCCGATCAAGCACGCTTCTTCACTAAAACAAAAACAATATCAGAGCGTTGGATGACAGGTCAAGCATCGACAGCATCTACGTTTGCATTCCCAAGTAATAACGACTAGTTCAGAAGAGGAGCTGTATACTTTTTATTACAGGTAGGAAACCATACTAAAACTTAATAGTTAACCACCAAATACAGTCTTTATACACATAAAAGGCTGTATTTTTTTATTGTCTTAAAATATTATTACAGGTAAAATATATACCAAATACCAAATATATGCAATGATATAACGTTAATTCAAGATACATAGATCGGGGGGAATTTATGAGATATGTAAGAGTGCTAACAAAAACATACAAAGACAACACTGGTAGAAGTATTGAATTGTACTCTCTTCTCGTAGAGCACAATGGAGAAACAAGTCTTTTACATCCATTGCACGAGTATCAGCTAAAAAACCATGTAATGAGCAAGTCATGGCATAACAAACTTATACAGGCAGTGGAATTAATGCTAGATTATATGAATGCAAATCAACATTGCTTTTCATCTCCAAAGGCTTTCTTTGAATCCTTTGCTGAATCTATGTATTCTGGGACGATTGGTGAAGATGGGTATGACCCAAGTGGTCTTTACTGGTTACCTAAAAAAACCACTACAGCGAATAATCTTCTCTACTTACTAACTCAATTCTCTGATTGGCTGGCAGAGAACTATAATGTAAAGCCACTCAATCCATGGAGAAATGCTACCAGTTATGAAGAAAGATTGAATTGGATGGCACAGAACAATAAGAGTCATAGGTCCTTTTTAGGACATTTGGACAGTTCATTAAAAACGTCAGAGACAGCTAAGAAAGCACGCAATCTCAAACTACGAAGAGCTCCTTCAGGTGAAAACAGCGGAACAAAAGCATTTCCTGAAGACAAGATTAACGAATTACTGTGGGAAGGCTTTAAGAAGACAGACAAAAAGAACAATTTAAGTTTTCTTGAGAGTTACAACTGGCGTGATATTGCTATTACTATTTTAATGCATGGAGGTGGCATTCGACATTGTGAGGCTTATCACTTATGGGTACATGATGTAATGCCTGACCCCTACGACCCAAACCTCGCTCTTGTACGAATTTACCACCCTGTTGATGGCGCGCTGCACCTAACGACTATAAAAACCCCTCAAACGGACGTTATGTAACGAATCGTGAAGCTTATTTAGGTATCAAATATGGCATGCTACCTAGAAACAAATATGTAGACAAGAGGCGCTATGCTGGATGGAAAAATCCTAAGATGTCTGACGGACAACAAAACTATATGCAGGTTCATTGGTTTCCTCGTCAATGGGGATACCTTTTTATGCAAGTTTGGAAGATGTATATGGCTCAACGCCTTCGTGAGAATATACCTGACACACACCCTTTCGCGTTTGTATCCTTTAAGGACAAGGTTAAAGGTGATATGTACAGCATGCAGTCGTTTAAAGAATCTCATGCCAAAGCAGTAGAAAAAATAGGACTTACAGTGGGTAAAATGCATGGTACAACTGAGCATGGTCATCGGCATGCTTGGGGACAACGTGGACGTGCTGCAAACTTAGACCGTCCAGTTATGCAGGCAGGACTGCACCATAAGTCTGAGGAGTCACAGGATATTTATACAGAGCCAACGATAGATAGTGTGACACGAGCACTCACCCAAGCAAGTGAGGCGCTAGAAAATGGCATTAAGCTACCTATGAACGTAGATATGGATGCGTGGTTCAATCAAGAACGTAAGCTACAAAAAAAGTGGATCCAAAGGGGAAAAAATAGATGAAGAAAAAAAACCTTGGACAAAGCTCAGACATAACATTTAGTTGGGTTACAGAAATAGACCCTAAACTTGAACAATGGGGTTCTTTAGCTAAAGATTATCTGATTACAGTTATAAGAAACAAATCTGGAGTAATATCAGCACTTGGGAAATTTCTAATCGAATATCTTCATAAGAAAAATATATCAAAAGTTCCACTCAATGAATGCGTGCTGCTGCCCCTTCTGGCCTGCTCCAAGTTGTTTCGAGATAATAAAGTTGTTTAATACCGTTCAACAATAAATTCCTTTTCTTATGGAACGGTTCTCTACGTTGTTTGTAACTGTAAAATTTAAGGAATCCTTTACAGACAACCCCTAAAGCTTTGGATCACTTCATTAGGCGCACCGTGATTAATCATATGTGTAGCATTATTTCTTTATCGTCATCTTTCATCCAAAGCTGTTGGTGAAAAATCTTTAGCGATTTACCAAATCTCTTAAAGTCTTATCGTATAATCGATAAATAACAGACATAATTTCCTCGTCTATTTCATCAACAAATTCAACTACTTGTTGGTCTTCAACGTTTTCCACATTATTATCTTCTACTATCGTAGAACACCTCCTCTTATAAATATTAGACCTATTTATATTTTATCACATGTGAATGTTTTTATAATTGTTCCTTTTATACAGTTGGTCTACACTACCTTTATTTATCAGCAATATATTTTTTTATTATACCTTGCATTATAGAGTAATATAAATTACGTTATTACCAATATGTGTGAGAAATAGAAGTTGATAAGGGAGTTTTAAAAGGACATATTGATACGTTAATTCTTTCACTTTTACATAGTAAGGATATGATGAACTTGCAAAATTAGTTCGAGAAAAGAGTAAATAATCAGTTTGAACTTAAAGAAGGGACTCTTTATCTGTCATTAAAGCGTTTGGAGAAAAATAAATGGATTTCTAGATGAACAAGGTCCTGGAGTGGGGAAACCCTGTCTAAGTTCATGTTAATTAGACCGTACAATCGGATATGGTCTTTCACGTAAGGATTCTCAGCAAATTATTTCACTTGTTTCGGATTAAATAATTGATGACTCATTTTCTACACTCATGTTCATTATTCTCTTGATAATGTATCTTTTTTAAGTAAAAGCACCCTATGAAGGTAGACTTTTTTTAATTGTCTACCTTCATAGGGTGCTTTTTATATTAAGAAACATTTTTTATCATTTTAGTTTTAATTAAAGAGAAATATTGCATTAATTGATTCGTAATCCATAAAGATAACGTCACAATAAAGGCTGATACACCCCAACGAACGAAATTTGATATTTCAGATAGCGGATAAGGATTTATTACTACTGATCCTGAATTTGATATCAAAATAATATATATCAATCCACGTTCAGAAATTATAAGAGATAATGTAATCACTATAAAATAGACTAATGCTTTCAATTTCATTTTTTAACCACCTTTAGATTATAATATTAAAATACAATACATGAATATAAGAGGGCTCAACTTAATAACTCCTAAACCAGTGTTAAACCATCTTATCATCTGTTTATTACTTACAAATTAATCACTCTCTTTGTAAAATTCTATAACTGTTTGGAATGAGGTAGGGAAGGGTTTTAATCCTAATTCAACAGCTTTTATATCTGCAAGTAATTCTTCTTCCCTATTATTAAGAATCATTAGATAATTTTTTTCTTTGGATGTACGTAACTCTTTCAATTGTTGAGAATCAAAAAATATATATGTTGGTTCGTTTTTTTTCACTTTTACTTTCTCCATTAATACAGAAGAATTCCCTCTTTCATCTAAAGAGATTATATCAACTTCCGTATTATAGGGAACCGGTCCTAATTTCATACCTTCTATTGGTGATTTAGTAATTACTATCCCTTCATTTATCATATATTCAATGTCTTGTTTATTTTTTCCTATCCATTTAGGGTAAGGGGTTAAATTAACATTCTCCACATCTTTCAAATCCAAATCAAAAGTATGTTTAGCAGTATTGTTATTTACGTTAACAGGGCCATCCATAACGAAATTCCGATGGATGGGTGACATTTCACCATTGTACAAACCCGGAATTCCCGAGTGTTCAAGTGGGAAAAATAATAATTCATTCATCCCATCTTTATCCCATTCAATCTTAATATTAATTTCCACTGAAGATTCAGGCTGTACATCATATAAAATGGAATAAGCCCATTCACTAGAGTTATTCATTTTTACTTTCGCAAATTTATTACCTTGCATGAAAAAACTCTGAACTTTCAATTTTTCGTTCCCCTTATTTTCGAAAATAATTGTCCCTATAATATGGTCCTGCTCCGTATCAAGTTTAATATAGGGATAGGAGACACTCTTCATCTTAATATGTTTTATAAGTTTTTCGTTGGGAAGGAACCCCAACACTTTACTGTATTTTGGACCGATATCTGGAGATAAGTTGAATATATTGTAATCATCGTTAATTTTTACATCAGGAGAATCGTTAGAAACTTCTTCATATACTTTTATCTCATTTTTCTCTGTGTTTTCTAGATCTGAGTATACTATTCTTGCCAAGAAAAGAATTATAATTATTGCTATAACAAATAAATAGATTTTTTTCATTTATTAACTCCTTGATTAAGAAAAAGATTTAACCATAATAATGATTAAATCTTTTTCTTTAATAGAAAATGTCGATTTGAAATTTAGTAGTTTATACTATCAGAGGTATATCCAGTAAAAGTTATATTTGATGTGAATCTATTTACCGTATGGTAAGTTAACCCTGACCATGCATTCGTACCCGATAAATCATTAGTCTCAATTGTAGAAGTAGCTTTAGAAGATGAAGACAATACAGTAGTCGAAGCAAAATTACCTTGAATAGGACTTAACCCTGCTGTACTAATGGAAGTTTTTGCAGTTATTACATCCATAATTCCTCCGTCTTGAGAATACCCAGTGCTAGTAACTTTACTACCCGATCCTTTAACTGTTGTTTTCCCATTTGTATATTTGAACGCTTCGTTTGCCAAAGGTGAAATTCCATAATCTGAAGTTTCATTATTTGAAATTTCATTTGGATCAAAAAGTTCAATAGTATTAGGATACTTTCCTACTTCGAAAGATTCCCAAGCCTTATCCCAATCAATATCAGTATATTCAGAGCTCGCTTTAACTGATGAATTACTACCTGTAGATAAAACAACACCTGCAATTAAGAACGGCGTTAACATTTTTGTAAGTTTCATACAAATTTCTCCTTTTTCTATTATTATCTTATAATATTTTCCAATTTATTAAAAGTGTGATTTTAACTAAATTCATGAGTTTAATTTGTAATTTTCTGATTTTTCGATATAATATATTAACAAAATTTGGATGTATTTTGTTTTAATCTTTTTTAAAATATTATTTTTACATAAGTACCATTGAATCAATTTCATGTGAGATTACTCAATTGAAAACATAACTAGAAGAAAACGAACTATTCCAGTCTCTTCCCGGTATAGGTGAAAAATTCGCGAACGGGTGCTTTACTTCAATAAGGAGTAGAGCCTTTTTCTACTTAAATTAAACCAGCTAATAGATTGTCAATAAAAATCTTTATAATTAAAAAACACTTCATGCTATACATACCAGTGGATTTACGATAATGACAAAGTACTCTCTTGCTTCTAAAAACTGAACAACTGGGGCATACTCAAATAAACCTCGCATTTTTCGCGCAAAAAAAGGGCGTAAATGGATTAAAAAGGATTTCCACACCCGAGGATGTTGCTGAAACCATCTGTTATACACTTCTTCAAAAGTCTCTAACAGGACAAATCATAGCAGTAGACAATGGTCAAACAATGTAAGAATCGATTCCCTTTTTATTTATAATTGAGAATTCAAAATTGAAAAGATGTTTACTGAGTTTGTAAAATCCATCAGTAAACATCTTTTTGTTCGTTTATCAAGGTTATTAGTATCAATTTGATCATACATTATTATTGAGAAAAAAAGGATGCTAAATATTTAATTTCCTTTTCATCAGGTGTTGCATATCCTACATTATTTTTATCACTTAAATAGGCAACACAATCTGGATATAATGCTTCTGTCCATTCTTTAACTTCAAACTCTGAATCAAAAATACGGTTATCCTCTTTATGGCTTCCATTTATTCATTTAACATTCTCCATTGAATCCACCACACTTCCAATTTCCCCCACAACTATTCTATATTATTATGCTAACCTGCGCCTTTAGTTCAATAAAAAAGAGCTGCCTATGCAACTCAATGATTTTCAAGTAAAGCACCCCAAGTAGCCTAATCGATTGCATTAATTTTATTCCCTCTCTTAAACCCTTTAATTATATGCGAGCGAGAAATCGTTGATAACAAGGTTATGGTACTACTTACGAAGTTACCGAAAACTTATCAAACTATGTACCTCGACTTAATAGGAGGAGGTCTTTCATTCGTACTCTTATTTTTTGTAAATTCAGTTCCTATTGCATGGGTGTGTGAATTGTTTGGGGGAATGGTATTTCCTTTATTCAATGCCCAAAGTGCAGCAAATTTACTTTTGGTCAATAGTAAGAACCCAGTTCACAATGAAAGTATAATATCAGATGTCATCAATTTATACGCTAACAAAGAATTGGTAAAAGGATATAAAGTGTTTAATAGCGAAATATTTTTATCAGAAGATATAGCAAGTAAATTTTCGGATATGGTTCTTGATGCGGAAGAAGATGGAGTTTCTAGTTTTTTAATTACGAGTGGTTTTCGAAGATTTGATGAGCAAACTAAACTTTATAAAGAAATGGGTTCCAAACGTGCCTTACCAGCAGGTTTCAGCGAACACAATTTAGGTTTATCGCTTGATATGGGAAGTACCCAAGGGAAGATGGAGGTAGCACCTGAGGGAGAGTGGATAGCACAGAACGCTTGGAAATACGGGTTTACTCTACGTTATCCAGAGGATAAAACGGACATAACTGGAATTATGAATGAACCATGGCATATCCGCTTTGTCGGTTTACCGCATAGTGCGATTATGAAAGAAAAGAATTATGTTTTAGAGGAATATTTAGACTTTCTAAAAGCAGAAAAACATATTTCTGCTACTGTAAATGGTCAAAAATATGAGGTCTTTTATTATCCTGTTACTGAAAATACCACTATTAATGTACCAGCCAATCTTCGTTATGAGGTATCGGGTAATAATATAGATGGTGTGATTGTGACAGTATTTCCTGATACAGTATAGAAACTCAAGGACCTCGTGTAAACCAGGGTCAAACAGGTACAACATAAAAAGAGTGAGAGAGCCAAAAGGCGAACAATCTCCTATAGGAAATCCAACAGATCCCCCAGTTGTCCGAATCAGCTGGGGGATCTATTAGAAAGAGTCTTTTACACTAATGTACAAGGAGTCATATAAATATGATAAAAAAACAGTCACAATTGCACTACTCATGATGATTCTAATTGTTTTTGGCTGTTCCAGAAATGAACAAAACAAACAACAAATCCAACAGGGATTACTCACTGTCGCTGATCCTGAAAGTATCACCCTTCTTGTCAATAAAAAATATGCTTTTCCGGAAGGCTATGAACCGAAAGATCTCGTTTATCCAAATGTTCCATTTATATTTAATGGAAAAATAGAAAAAAGAATGATGAAAGAAGAAGCAGCGAAGTATCTCGAAAAAATGTTCCATGCTGCGAATAAACAGAATATTTATCTAGCAGGTGTTTCAGCCTATCGTTCTTCTCAAACTCAAACAACCCTATTTAATAATTATGTTAAAAAAGATGGTATTGAAAAAGCAAAAACATATAGTGCTGTTCCTGGTACAAGCGAACATCAATCAGGATTAGCAATTGACGTTAGTGGAACCGATGGAACTTGTGCTGCAGATGATTGTTTCGCGAATACAGGAGAGGCAGCATGGCTTGAAGATAACGCCCATAAATATGGATATATCATTCGCTTTCCAAAAGGCAAAGAAAATATTACCGGCTACCAATATGAACCATGGCATATACGTTATGTTGGGGTAAATTTAGCCACTGAGTTATATAATAAAGGGTTAACATTGGAAGAATATTATGAGTCAGCACCTGTGAGTAGAGAGAGAAAATAACAATGAGTATCTCAAAAATATAAAATTCCTCCAATAATATGTAGGATAAATTAATTTAGTGGGCCCCTATTGAGAATAGGGGCTCTTTTTTGAATTTAAAAATTGAATTTGTATATTAAGTAACTGCCTATATCAACTACCCAATCAATCCTCAAAACCATTTATCTTTCTCTGATTACTTATCATCTTGCCAACGCGGCAAAGATATACTTAAAATCACAACATACTCGAGGCTGATAATATCGAAAATTTTTAGTTGTAAATACCTAACATATCAAAGCGGTTCCCGGTCGTAAGACTGATGTTAAGATGCAGAATGGATCGCCAAGTTACTTCGTCATGGATTACTCAAACAAAGCTAGTTTCATTCCAGATCGCACCCAACGTGAATTACAGAATTAGTTCGGTATCGTCGGAGTATAATTAAAGAACGCGCGAGACAACATAACTGCATTCAAAAGGTACTCTGTAGCACTATCGACTTTAATGAATAAATTTATGCATATTTCTTAACGTTGTAAATCCGCATTTTTCTGACGCTAACTCTTGCAAAAGTTTTAGTATAAAGTTTTAGTATATATACTAAAACTTTAACCCTTTATCCAAAAGACTTCTAGTTCATTTAGTATATATATTACCTATAATAATTTTATTACAGCTCTTTTTTCTAAAAGCAGAAGAGGAGGATGGGGATGTTAGAGTACATTGGGCTTTTTGGTAGTTTAGCTTTACTTGTGTATTTAACAATGAGGGGCGTAAATTTACTGATTTCAGCACCATTGACTGCATTGATAGCGGCCGTAACGAATGGTCTAGCATTTTTTCCACAAACAGCTGATGAGAATCAAGCTAACTTCTTAACAAGTTATATGGATGGGTTCACTGGATTCGTTGGTTCATGGTATTTAATGTTCATGGCAGGAGCCATTTTCGGAAAGGTAATGGAAGATACGGGAGCAGCTGATAGTGTCTCTAAATGGATTGTAGAAAAAATTGGAGTGAAATATGCAGCCTATGCAGTAGTAGCTGCAGCAGCAGTACTAACGTATGGTGGAGTCTCAGTGTTTATCGTAGCCTTTTCTGTATATCCAATGGCTATCAGTTTATTCAAGCAAGCTAATTTTCCTCGTCGCTTTATCCCTGCTGCACTTGGTTTAGGTTCTGTAACCTTTACGATGACCTCAGCAGGTTCACCGGAAATTCAAAATTGGATTCCTATTCCATACCTTGGTACAACGCCATACGCCGGATGGGAAGTAAGTATAATTGTTGCAATTTTTATGGCTATTGGTGGATCACTGTGGCTAAATTGGATGATCAAACGTGCAGTAAAAAGCGGAGAGATATTCATCGAACGCTCTACTGATCCAGTTGTTGATGAATCTCGTAAGCTTCCAAGTCCAATTTTAAGTATTGTACCACTAGTAGTAGTTTTAGGCATTTCCTTTGCGTTCCACGAATCTCTAGGAACTTCAGCCCTAATTGTGGCATTAACGAGCGGATGTATTATGGCTTATCTAGTGAGCTATAAATATTCAAAGTCTGTCGGTGCGACACTAGCAGCTGGTGCTATGGGGGCAGTTGTAGCTATCGCTAATACGGCAGCTGTAGTTGGTTTCGGAGGTGTGGTAAAAGCTACACCATCATTTTTGGCAACTGTTGACGTTATGACTAATATTCCTGGAAGTCCGTTAATTGGCGGTGCGTTAGCCATCGCTGTAATAGCAGGTTTAACAGGCTCGGCTTCAGGTGGTCAAACAATTGCACTGCCTTTACTTGCTCCACACTATATTGACATTGGAGTTGATACGGAGGCGTTGCACCGTACAATTGCTATTGCATCAGGTTCTCTCGATTCATTGCCACATGGTGGTTATGTAGTAACAACCATCAATTCGGTATGCAATGAAAAGCATAAAGATGCTTATATGCCATTTGGTGCTTTAACCGTCATTATACCGATTATAGGTACATTGATTGCCATCATATTATTCTCACTAGGAATGTAGGGGGATTTGACGTGAAAGGAAAAACTGTTTTTATTACAGGAGCAGCCCGTGGTATCGGGTTATCCATGGCGTTAGCGTTTGCTGAGCAGGGAGCTAATGTCGTTATAACAGATATTAATGAACAGCTTTTAGCGGAGGCAATTCAACAAAATTCGCAATTAACTGCATACACATGTGATGTTACGAATGAACAGGCAATATGTGATGCGATTGACTTTACTATTAAAAAGTTTAAGACAATAGATATTTTAATTAACAACGCAGGGTTTCAGCATGTTTCTCTTATAGAGGATTTCGCGACAGAAATCTTCGAATCCATGCAAAAAGTGATGCTTGTTGCACCTTTTATAGCAATGAAATATGTCTTACCACATATGAAGAAAAATAAGTTTGGACGCATTATTAATATGGCATCCATTAATGGCGTTATTGGGTTTGCAGGTAAAGCTGGCTACAATGCCGCCAAACATGGGCTAGTCGGTTTAACGAAAGTGGCGGCACTAGAAGTTGCAACTGAAGGGATAACCGTGAACGCCATTTGTCCAGGGTATGTCGATACAGAATTAGTGCGTAATCAGTTTACGGATTTGGCAAAGACAAGGGGAATTCAAGTAGAGGAAGTGCTTGAGCAGGTGCTTTATCCACTCGTTCCTCAAAAACGCTTACTAGATGTATCGGAAGTTACAGGACTTGCGCTTTATTTAGCTAGTGATATGGCGAAGGGGTTAACAGGTCAAGCAATACTTTTGGATGGCGGTTATACAGCACAATAGTTTAGGAGGGTAAAATATGATTCAAACAAAAACAATCTATACGGTACATTCACCAGGAACAATCGTTTATGGACGAGATTCTTTTCAAGAAGTAGGCGACTATGCGAAAAAATTGGGGACTAAGGCTCTTATCATTAGTGATCCGATAATGGATAGCTTAGGCTTTGTTAATCAATGTAGTACTTTATTAAAAGCTAGTGGTTTGGAAGCGGTTTCGTATTTAGGCGTAACAACGGAACCAGTAGATACGTATGTAGCAGAGGGGCTCCATATTTTACAATCTGAGGGCTGCGATATTATTATTTCCGTCGGTGGCGGGAGCTGTATCGATACAGGAAAAGCAATTGCAGTAGTTGCAACGAATGGTGGCTACATTGGTGATTATATGAAAATGGCAAAAATAGCTGAGCAAGCACCAATCCCGCATATTGCGATACCGACAACAGCTGGTACTGGTTCAGAAGCCACGGATGCAACAGTCATTACGAATACGAAAAATGACGTGAAAATGATGATTAAGCAACCTGCATTTATGCCAAGTATCGCTATTGTAGATCCGATTTTAACGGTTACATCCCCACCCTCCATCACTGCGGCGACTGGTATCGATGCATTAAGTCATGCTATTGAAAGTTATTTATCTCGTTTAGCACATCCTTATTCGAATGTACTGGCACTATCAGCCATGGAGTTAATCGTAAATAATATTTTAAAAGTTTATGAGCAAGGTAATGATATTGAAGCTCGGGAAGCAATGTCGCTAGGTTCAATGCAAGCAGGTCTTTCATTCTCAAATGCTTCTGTAGCTTTAATACATGGCATGTCTCGACCAATAGGAGCGTTATTCCATGTGCCCCATGGTATTTCAAATGCCATGCTCCTGCCAGCAGTATTAGAATTTTCAAAGGATGCTTGTGTCGATCGGCTGTCGGATTTAGGTAAATTTTTTAATAAAGATAATGAGCAGTTATCTCAAGTGGAGCTTGCCGATTTGGCTATTGTTTCGATAAAGGGAATGTGCAAGAAGATGGATATAGGGAATTTAAAACAGTGGGGAATCGATGAACAGGCCTTTTACGCAGCTATTCCAAAAATGACAGCTGATGCAATTGCTAGCGGTAGCCCTGGAAATAATCCTAAGGTTCCAACACAGGAAGAGCTAATGGAGCTTTATAAAATTGCCTATCATTATGAGTTTTAGGAATTCGAAAAGAAACTGTCTAAAATAGAGTTACAAATCATATGTGATTTGTAACTCTATTTTATCGGTTAGGAAAAGTATTCTGATTTATCGGTAGTTATGCTATAATTTTGAAAATTTAAGCGAGGGAGTGGGGATTAATGGAAGAATGTTTTATTTGCAATAAACACACGGGCAACATTCAAACTTCAGGGGTTATGATTTATGAAGACAAATATGTTCATGTTGGGCATATAGATAGGAATGGAGCACCCAATTATTTAGGTCATATAATGATAGATTTAAAAAGACATGTCCCTACTCTTGGAGATATGACTCTAGAAGAGGCACAAGCATTTGGGGTTATTATGGCTAGAGTCAGTAAGGCAATAATGGAGTGTGAAAAGGCAGAGCATATTTATTCATTAGTTTCCGGAAACTCAGTGCCACATTTGCATATGCATTTAGTTCCTCGATATCCTAATACCCCTCAACAATATTGGGAACCAAATGATGTGTATGATTGGGAAGATGCCCCAATGGGTGACAATAGCGAAGTTGTTAAACTTTGTACACGTATTAGAGCATATCTGGAGAAAAATGCATATGAGTAAATCTATTGAAGATTTTAGTTGGATAGGTAGCCAAGACAACTTCATAGATCATCCAAGTGTTCATCAAATTAAACATGTTATTGTTGGGCGATATGGTGGTAACTCCGATGCAGGCCAATATAAAAACGAAGATGGCTGTTTAGTATGGCTAGATGAAAAGCAAGATTGGGAATTTTCCGTTTTACTGGATGCGCATAATACATCTGAGAGTGCTCAAATCATTATCGAGCAATTTTTTTATTATAAAGATGAAATTAAACATTTATTATCATTACCAACAAACCATCAAACCTTTAAAAGACTTGAAGAGAAGATTTTAACTATATTTCAATCAGAAGAGTTCTTATCTGTTTGCAGGAATATTACTGGAGAAACTGCGTGTTTAATTGTCGTAAGAAAAGATAAATATGTATGGTGGTTTTCAGTTGGAGACTGTGTTCTTTTTTTATTTCATCAAGAATTGGCTGCACTCGGTCAGTTTCAATTAAATCAAAGGCAATTTTACGAATGGATAGGCCAAGTCAATACTTTTGAACAGGACGTCCCTTGCTACAGTATTGGAATTAAAGAATTAAGAAAAGGAGAAAATCGTCTTTTTCTAACCACAGATGGCTTACTTGAATGTCCCCATGAACCATATTCAAACCCTATTAACATTTATAATTCATTTTTTAACTCTACGGATCAAGAGAGCATTTGCTCAATGTTAAACAATATCAAAAAAAATGGTGTCAGAGATAGCACCACTATCGTTTTTTGGAAAGTTAATATTGCAAAGGAAGCCACTAGAGCAAGTAATCAAGAAGCGAGTTCGTAATGGATTCTACCCGCGCGCACCATGGAAATACCCGCGGAAGAGAAGCGGATCTCCGCGCAACACGGAAATACTTGCGAAAGAGAAGCGAATACTCGCGCGCACCATGGAAATACTCGCGAAAGAGAAGCGGATCTCCGCGCGCGTCAGAGAAATACCCGAGGAAGAGAAGTGAATTCCCGCGCGCACCATGGAAATACTCGCGAAAGAGAAGCGGATACTCGCGCGCACCATGGAAATACTCGTGGAAGAAAAGAGGATCCCCGCGCGCGTCAGAGAAATACCCGAGGAAGAGAAGTGAATTCCCGCGCGCATCATGGAAATACCCGCGAAAGGGAAACGAATCTCCGCGCACGCCAGTGAAATAGCCCCGCAACTTAAGAATCCCTGCTAGTAGGACTACTCCCTAACGTTTTGCAGAATTAATATGACATATACGAGAAAATATAGTAATATTTATATGAATCATCATTCATTTTTTTCGAAGGGGGAAATCGTATGTTGCAGGGGAAAACAATTATTATTACGGGTGGATCAAATGGCATGGGGCTTTATATGGCAAAGCAATTTGTTGCTGAAGGGGCAAATGTTGTCATTACAGGTCGTAACGAGGAGCGATTAGCAGAAGCGAAAGCCTTTATTTTAGAGGTTGGAAAAACGATTGAAACGTTCCAAATGGATGTTCGAGTGCCTGAGCATGCTGAGGCAATGCTAGCATTTGCTGTTGAAAAGTTTGGACAAGTTGATGGGCTTGTGAATAATGCGGCCGGTAATTTTATAGTGCGTGCAGAGGATTTATCACCAAATGGTTGGAAGGCTGTTATTGATATTGTTTTAAATGGGACATTCTTTTGTTCTTCGGCAGTCGGTAAGTACTGGATCCAAAATAATATTAAGGGATCTATTATTAATATGGTTGCAACTTACGCATGGAGTGCAGGTGCTGGTGTTATTCATTCTGCAGCAGCAAAAGCAGGTGTATTGTCATTAACTCGAACGTTAGCTGTTGAATGGGGGAAACAATATGGCATTCGAGTAAATGCGATTGCTCCTGGTCCAATTGAGCGTACAGGTGGTGCGGAAAAGCTTTGGGAATCAGAGGCTGCAGCTGCTCGTACGCTAGATTCTGTTCCGTTAGGCCGGACAGGTACTCCTGAAGAAATTGCAGATTTAGCTACATTTATAATGTCTAATAAAGCAAGTTATATGAACGGTGAATGTGTGACACTTGATGGCGGGCAATGGCTTAATCAGTATCCTTTCTAACTTTTTTCAGCAATTTTTTTCTGTAGCGAAGGCAAAGCGACAGCTACAAGTGTTTTATGTAACGGAAGCGAAATGGCTGTTACAATTATTTTATGTGGCGAAAGCGGCAAATGTTTTCTGCGCGAAAGCAAAGCGTCAGCGGCAATTTGCCGAGGCTAATTGATAATAAAAACTTTGCATAATGGAGAGCTGGGTTGACGCATACTAAGGGTAAAGAAAGGAGTTTTGCCGATGGGTATGTGGTTAATACCGGCTCTTATTGCCATTACGATTATTTCTGCCATTTCGCTTGTGTCGACGCTGAAAATTGCTAAAATGACATCTCAGCGGAAATCAGAAAACGATACGCCGATTTCAGAAACCGTTGAAGAGTATGCGACTATGCTCAACCCAGTTGTTTGGGTATATATCATTTTTTTACTCTTTTTGGGAATAATGATTTTTTATTACTGGAGTAAGGCTGGATATTAAGTAAATAATATCTTCATTCAGTTCATATTTTATAAATGAGGCTGAATGAAGATATTTCTCCATTACCCTCAAATAAAAACCCTCGTATATATGCACTTTCGATACTTAGTTTTGTTCAAAATGCTAAAATAATTCGTTGCTTTATAAAAAACTCTTCTCGGCCTTGTCGTGGTCATAAAAGGAATAGTTATGATATGATAAAAGGGAAGCATCCTGTTCTGCAAAGCGGGGACAGAAAAGGAGAAGAAGTTCATGATTTCAACTAACAGCAAAGACTTATTAGCAATGCCAATTAGTGATTTTATTATTTCATCTGAAAAGGTTGCACATGTACAAAGTGGAAATAGTGCGGAACATGCACTCCTAGTACTTACACGTACAGGGTATTCATCGATACCTGTTTTAGATATGAAATATCGACTTCAAGGTTTACTAAGTATGAAAATGATTACTGAATCCATTCTTGGACTAGAACATATTGAATATGAAAAGCTACCCGACATTAAAGTGGATACAATAATGGAGAAAGATATCGCTGTATTAAAGTTGAAGGATACTTTCCAGCGAGCGCTCGACTTAGTTATTAATCACGCCTTTTTATGTGTTGTGGACGAAGAAGGAACATTTGCGGGAATTTTAACAAGACGTGTTATTTTAAAGCAATTGAAAAAATATATTTATCAAAAAGAGTAGTAGTTTAAGAGGGGACTCAGATGAAAATCATGAGGCCCTCTTTGCTTGTATTGGAGGTTTACTGATTGATGGCAACGGAAGCTGAAATTTTAAAAGTACTAGCAGAGGAACGTAATATGCGTAAAGCAGCAGAACGTTTATTTTTATCTCAGCCAGCACTTTCACAACGGTTGCAGACTATTGAAAAGGACTGGGGTGCTCAGTTATTTATTCGTTCGCAAAAAGGACTTACGGCGACACCTGCTGGAGAGCTTATTATTGCCTATGCAACAGAAATGCTCAGCAAAAAAGAAGAGATATTTGAAACAATCCAATCATTAACGACGAAAGTAAACGGGACATTGAAAATCGCCTGTGCATCGATTGTCGGCCAAAACTGGCTTCCGATCATATTAAAGGATTTTGTATCGAAATATCCTGATGCAAAAATCTCTCTGATGACTGGCTGGAGCTCTGAAATTGTAAAAGCGCTTTATGAGGGTGAGGCTCATATAGGGATTGTACGTGGGCAGGTTGATTGGAAAGGGGAAAAAATTCACCTATTTCGTGACACGCTTTATTTAGTAGATAAAGAGCTAAAAACTATAGAAGATGTCCTGACGACAGATCGACCTTTTATTCAATTTAAAAGTGATTCCAATTACTATCAGGAAATTCAACAATGGTGGCAGCAACATTTCGCTTCAAATCCAAGAAAACAAATTTTAGTGGATCAGATTGAAATTTGTAAGCAAATGGCATTGAACGGCATTGGTTATGCTATTTTACCTTCCATTACTTTAAATGATAATGATGGTATTAATAAAATAGCGTTAACGAATAATGAAAAAGAATTTGGTATAACGCGTGATACTTGGTTAATTGGCTATGAATCTTCATTTGAATTACGGCAAGTAGAGGCTTTTGTAGAAGTAGTGCAAGACCATGCGCGATGTTTGTTTGATTATACGAAAAAAAAATAATATCTTAAGGCAGTCTCAAGTGATTCACTTGGGGCTGTCTTTTTGTGCACGGCCAATATCGTCGCTAATTTCACATGTAACTTGGCACGGCTCAAAAACAAACAAAAGAACGCCACCGTGTTGTGGGATTGTACGAGTTGTCACGAATCTTCGTGATGTGGCAGCAGAAGAAATCGCAGGTATGTACAAAGAACCCTGGGCAATCGATTCCTTTTTTTGCTGGATTTAACAGAACTTAAATGTACCTGTGTTATTTGGCACGACGAAAAATGCAGTATTTAATCAGCTTTTTGCGGCCTTAATTGCCTATGTGTTACTATTGTTGTTGCTTTAATAATTTCAGGTGTCTCCCCCAATTTTTTGTTAGTACAAGCGAATGGGAATGAAAATTTAACAAGTTATGAAACTGATGAACAATCTATTAAAATAACTGAAACAGTTGAAGAAAATGTTACAATAATAACTACTACATTAAATACAGAAGATATATACGTGGAAAGTGATTTGAGTATAGATTTTGAAACTAATGAAATTAGTCTTGATAATTTATACGATGATAACTCTGGTGAAGTTATACAAAATCAATACGCTGTTAACCTATTAACAATAGATGGTGAAGATTTTAGAGCAATTTTTACTGATAAAGAAACTGGTGAAGAGACTTATATTAATACGGCAGAAGTTCAAGCGTCGGTTGCTCCTTTAGTAGTTGTTTTAGCAACAGTAGCTAGATATGGCTTTACTCGTGCAGTTTCAAAACATGGGTTAGCACGAATAACACAAGCGCAAGTGAGCAATGCATCAAAAACTAAGTTAGCAACAGATGCAGCTGCGAAAGAATTAGCTACAGAACTAGGTTATGCAAAAACTGCTTATCGTACAAAGGCTGGTGCAGCTGTATTTAAAAGGTCAGCAAAAGATGCCGTTGACGGACCAGATTTTATTTCTAGAGATAGAACAAGTCATATTGGAGGAGTCTGGAAAGGTGCAAATAAAAAATGGGAGAACTTAAATTCGGATAAAAGTAGATCTGGAACATATGATGCTGTCTTAAAGAGAATAGGTGATTAAATTAAGATGAAAATAATTAGTGGATAGACACTTTTATTTTCGAGTATTTAGTATTCTTTTTAGTGGTATCCCTCATTGTTTTCTATAATATTTTTTTATTCTTTATATGTTGATTCATAAAATAATATGACTAAAGAGGTGATATAAGTGGGTAATCATATAAAATATCAATGGAGGATAACGAAATATAATCCCAACTTTAGAAATAATGAAGGTCATTACACGAAAGAGTTGGAATGGACAAGTCCTTCACACATAGGGAAAAATATATATGGTGAAACATTTACATTAGAAGAATATTTAAAAGTCGAAACTGCATATATTGATACGATTATTAAGTTTTTAGATGTCAATCATATAAAATCATTAAGAATTTATAACACTACTTATATTGATGTAGATATGGATTCTGCCTTGTATAACAAATTATATGATAAAAAATTAGACAATCTCCACTTAAAGGATGATCAAGAAGTAACTATTGATCAAATTCGTCTAATTTCTAAAATGGTATTACGAGGTTTCATATATTGTCATTTCATATCTTCAAATTTTTTTGTGCATTTTGGAGACGAGTATTACATGTTTATTGGAACAAATAATTATCAAGAGGAACCATTGAAATTTGCTAAGAAAAATAATTTATTTGTTGAAGAAATGGTTTCTCCATTTTATATAAATGAGGAAAACGTCGTGAGAACGATTATTTGGACTCCAATTAATGAAGATATTGTAGCAGGCGAGGAAATTCTAACTGATATTCCAATAGAGGAATATAGAAAAATAATGAAGCTTTCGAATACTCATCCAGTTATCGGAGTATTTCCAATTACATCAAGTAATAAGGGATTTTTCCAAAAAAAACTAAGTCATAAAATTGATACGAATAAGTATCAATATTATCTAAGTGCAGGGGATTAATCTCACTGTACATAATCGCTTTTGAATACCAGTAGATAAAACTGTATCCAAACTAAGTAACAGCTTGGATACAGTTTTTTGATTTTTATTCTAATACTCACATAGGCAACTGACAAAGCGCAGATATTATACGCTAAGAAATTATCAAAAACGAACGTTTAGGGGGTTAAGTCCCGAAAATGCGGATTTACAACGATAAGACTTTTGAGACACCTTATTTGAGACACGGGCACCCCTTATTTGTTGCAAAATTGACTACGTCTCGATAGATTAAACCCTATCGATGCAATGTTCAAGAATGTAACCTCTGTAAAAGAAGCACTATTCAAGAGTTGCTTTTGTAATCTTATACAATCACTTGCCCACAAGTCTTATTGACTTTTTTTAATCACACCATCGACCTCAAGAACCGCATTTACAATCCCGTCAACAATCGCCTCAAACTTCACGTCATACAGCTTATTATCCGCTCTATTATCAATAAAACCCAACCTCCAGCAATAACGCAGGGGCTTGCGTATGCTTCAACACATAAAAATCTGCTTCTTTTACTCTGCGATTACGAAATCCAACACGTACTAAAGCACTCTGGATCTTCACAGGTTTGATCATCAGTAATTTAGATACGGGATTGCCCTTTACGACTTCGTTTAAAATCAGAAAATCAAAATTGCCACGCACACAAGAAATTCAATTTAATCGATAGAATCGTTACCAACGGCAATTTATGGAGAGCTTTTAAAAAGGTAAAAGAAAATGGAGGAGCTCCGGGTGTGAACGGAATAACAGTTCACGAACTAAAATCTCACCTGCGGAAATATTTTGAGCCCTCAAAAAGAAACTAAAGGATGGCACATACAGACGCCCCGAAAGAGAAGCGTCAGCAACAAAGCGCCCAGTCGGAACGGAAATCAACCCCACATGTTGGAAATTAGCTAATTCTTAAGAGTTTATGAATATTCATGAAGATGTCATAAGAAATGGAACAAAGTGCAATTTAAATCGTATAATTATGTAACCAACAATTTACATAAAAGGGGTTGAGTTTTTGAAGAAAAAGAATATAACGGCACTCATACTACTATTCATGCTTGTTATTAGCTTTATTCTACCTATGGAGCAGGCAAAAGCGGCTGCTACGTTAGATGTGCAGGCTAAGGCAGGGATTGCAGGTAAAGCAAAATACCAATCAGTTGTGCCAATTCAAATAACAGTAAAAAATAATGGTACAGATTTTTCTGGAGATATGGTCATCAATACTTCCAGTTCCAATCAAGCTGCGTCAGCTAAAGTGCTTCCAATAGATATAGCGGCGGGAGAAGAAAAAACATTTGATATTTATCTAGAGGGTATCGATTCCTGGAATGCAGATGTGTTTGCATTTTATGAAGGAGGCATTGAAAAAGGAAAAAAGGTTGCTTATAAAGGAACAAAGCAGCTACAAGGTAATCTTTTAGATCCTTCATCAGTTTTTATTTACACATTAACGGATAATAGTGATCGTTTATCAGCATTTTTCAAGCTATCCCAATTAGCTCCTCAAAATAGTGTTGAAGTTTTCAATTTAAAGCAAATCAAGGATTATACACTGCCAGAGGGTACACAGGGATTTGCAATGGCGAATGTTATCGTCATCGATGAAATTGCGATTGCTGATTTAACGCAAAAGCAACAAGAGTCCTTACTAGATTGGGTACAAAATGGTGGAACATTAATAGTAGGAGCTGCTGATCAAGTAAATGCAACAGCAGGTATTTTCAAAGATTATTTACCACTAGCATTATCACAACAAATGACATCCGTTTCTGCAGATAGCCTATCAAAATTATCAGGAGGAGGAAAATTTGCACATCCTATTTCTGTATATGGAGCAACTGAAAATAAAGGAAGTATTCCTGTATTAACAGATAACAATAAGATTTTAGCTTCTAAGAAAAAAGTTGGCAGTGGGGAAATTATTCAAACAGCCTTTTCTTTAGGAGATCAACCACTTGCGTCTATGGATGGCTATCCAGCATTAGTTTCAAAATTGATAAATATTCAAAAGATGTCACAACAAGGGGGAATGATTAATGGACAGTCACCGCTGGATCAAATTCCATATGACCTGCGTACCATAAATGAGCTATTCCCTTCGTTTGAAGTATCTGTTGGCTATATGCTAATAGTTATTATTTTCTATATTTTAATTATCGGACCTATTTTATATTTCATTTTAAAGAAAATAGACAAACGTGAGCATGCATGGTGGATCATTCCTGCAATATCAATTGTGTTATCTATTACTCTATTTATTTTTGGTGCAAAAGATCGAATTGGGCAACCGCAAATTCAACAATCTGCATTTTATAAAATAAATGAAGATAGTAGTGTAAATGGTTATTATGTAGAGTCCATTTTAACAAATCGTAGTGGTGATTTTGTTGTTAATGCAGATAAGAATACAAATGCATTCGCGCTACGAAATTCTATTAATTTCGCAGGGGTAAGGGAGGATTTACACGAAATATCCTATATTAAGGAAAATGCCAATGGTTCAACGCTAACACTACGTGATTTAAGTTATTGGTCTGTGCAATCGTTTGCAGGGAAGTCAGTGGCACAAAATATTGGGAAGATGGATATCGATATTACGTTAAATAATGAAAAGTTAACTGGGACAATTAAGAACAATTTCCCGTTTGCCCTAAAGGACGTTACTCTAATCTCTGGCATTAAAGAAGTTAAACTTGGCGACATTGAAGCGAACGGTACACTTAAAGTCGACACAGAGCTAAAAGCAACGGTTCTTCAAAAACCATCTGATTTTACTAATTACAATTTTAATAATTATCCAGCGAAGAAGGAAGACGTGAATCCTTCACGTATCGAGGGTATGAAATCTATGGCATTACCGCTTGTAGAAGATGATAAAAAACCTGTCATTACAGCATGGGCAGACCAAGCAATTGCTGGGGTTGAGCTAGAAACAAGTGCTAGTATGTCGCCGATTTCCTATTTCGTTCAGCCATTTGAAGGCAAAGTAGAGTTATCAGGTCCATTTACGATGAAACGTAACAACTTTGCGTATTCAGTAAACCAACTATCTCCTAATTCGTATGCTGAAAAAGTAGATGAACAATTAAATAATTGGCGCTTGTCGGATGGTTCCTATGAAGTATCCATCGCGATGCCAGATAAGTTTATGAATTCAGTTCAAACATTAAACGAATTGACAGTTTCAAATAAGGATATTGATCGCATGCAGCTATCGATTTGGAATAACGAAACGAAAAATTATGAGCCATTGGTAGATGCGAAACAGGTGTTTACAGGTAACATAAAAAAATACTTCAATGATCATGATGAATTGCTGATTGAGATTAAATTCGGACCAGATCAAACAGGTGAGGAAACAAGATTACCAGATGTAGAGCTGAAGGGAGTGGCGAAATAATGATTGAAATTCGTGATTTAACGAAAAGATACGGCTCCTTTACAGCATTAGATCATTTGAATTTATCTTTGGAGGAAGGGGTTGTCTTTGGTTTTGTAGGTGCCAATGGGGCAGGTAAATCGACTACATTCTCGATTTTAGCAACCTTGCTATCTCCAACTTCAGGTGATGCCATTATTAATGGTAAAAGCGTTATTAAGGAACCTAAGGAAGTTCGAAAACAAATTGGTTATATGCCAGATTTCTTTGGCGTTTATGATCAACTAAAAGTAGACGAATACTTAGACTTTTACGGTGCCAGCTACGGCATTGGGGCAGCTGAACGAAAAGTACTTATTCCACAGCTACTAGAGCTCGTGAATTTATCGAATAAACGTCATGAATATGTTGATTTACTGTCACGTGGGATGAAGCAGCGTCTATGTTTGGCACGTGCACTTATCCACGATCCTAAAGTATTAATTTTGGATGAACCTGCTTCAGGCTTAGATCCACGCGCCCGAGTAGAAATGCGAGATATTTTACGGAATTTAAAATCTATGGGAAAAACGATTTTAATCTCCTCACATATTTTGCCTGAGCTTGCAGAAATGTGTGATGAAATCGGTGTGATTGATAATGGTAAGCTTATCGCTCATGGCAATGTGGCTTCCATTCAAGCACAGCTGCAGGGGGAGAAGCGTATCGTAGTAAAAGTAACGGATCGTTTAAACGAGGTACGTGCGTTTTTGGAGGAGGATCCACTGATCTCTTCTATAGATGTAATGGATAATCGCTTAGAGACAGCCTTTAATTACCGAGGAACAGATGACGATCAGGTAGCACTTTTGAAAAAGGCAATACTTGCGAATTTACCTATTTATGCATTAAGCGAAGAGGAAAAAGATTTAGAGGATGTCTTTATGGCTATTACGAAGGGAGCGGACAATCAATGATGGAACGATTTTATAATCCGGTATTCGTAAAAGAATTGAAGTTGCGCTTCCGTTCTTTTAAAAGCTTTTCAGGTTTAATGTTTTATTTAGCGGTTATTTGTATTTTTATCGTAGGATTTTTGCTTATAACAACTGGATTCACAGGCAAAGGTTTCTTTAGACCAGACACAAGCTTTATGATGTTCGCAGTCTTAACAATATTACAAATGGCTCTTGTTCTTTTCATTACACCGAGCTTAACTGCCGGTGCAATTAGCAGCGAAAGGGAAAAGCAAACATTAAATATTTTACTAACAACGACACAAAGTTCTACTCAAATCATCATTGGGAAATTATTATCCTCGGTAGCATTTTTAGTATTAATGCTTATCGCAGGGTTACCATTGTATAGTTTAGTATTTTTATTTGGTGGCGTATCACCGTCTCAATTAATCTCGATATTTTTATTTTATTTATTAACAGTTGTAGCCATTGGTAGTATTGGTGTTATGTTTTCAACCATTACAAAACGAACAATTGTTGCGATGATTTCTACGTATGGTTCGATCATTTTTTTAGGTGGCATTACAGCGTTTTTCTTCTTCTTATCAATGGCCTTCCATCAAATGGGGAATGCCGCAGGTACTGGTACTTCCTACATGACTTACTTCTGGGCTTCTATTAACCCAGGTGCATTAATGCTTACGCTTACTTCATCATCTATGGGCGATGCTTTAGTGCAAGTTTCAGGAGTGAAATTACCTGTATGGATTAGTTATTTAATAGCTTATTCATTGATCATTGTTGTTTGTTTAACAATTGCGATTAAAAAATTACGTGCCAATATGAAAAGTAACCGATAAGGAGGAAATCTTATGGAGCGTCGTAAGCAATTACGAAAATATATTCAACGTGCAAAGACGAGTTTAACAGTAGAAAGAAGCATTCCAATTGCACAGTACGGCTTGTTTTTGGCATTGCTTTCGAGTGCTGCCCTCTTCCTCGTTTCCAGGCTCTTTGTTTGGCCGTATTATCGCCAAACAGCTCTTGCTATCTTTATCATAGTCATACTAGCAACAGTGCTGTTTATGTGGTGGAAGCGTGTGAAAGAAAAGGAAGCATTGCATACACTGGATGATTATTTTTCTCACAATGAACTTGTGACAGCCTTATCGTTCGAGGACGATAAGGACCCACTCGTTCAATCTCTACTAACGAAAGCAATCGAGAACGTTGAAAAGGCATTTGCTGATTTTAAGGCTCGGAAAAAAATTTTATTTCGCCCCAAAGCATTGATTGGCTTATTTGGAACAGCTGTCGTACTGGCCATTCTTTATATGTTCCCAGCAGCTTCACAAATTGAAGCAATTGAGGTGGAAAAAGAAAAAGCTGTCATTGAAGACGTAAAGAAGGAAGTTGCTAAATTAGAGAAAAAAGCAGAAACAAAAGAAGTGAAAGAGCAATTAAAAGAATTGCAAAATACGTTAAAAAAGACAGAAACAGCTGAAGAGGCATTAAGAGAAGTCGTGAAAAAGCAAAAGGAGCTTTCTTTAAAGGAGCAACAATTAAAGGATAAGCAAACGGCTAGTAAGGAGGGCGCTTCTGACGACAAAGGCTTATCGAAGGAAGAAGCGGAGCAATTGAAGGAGCTCGCCCAAATGCAGCAGGAGCTAACGCAAAATGCAAATGCTACTCAGACAGCTATGAGCAAGCTTGGGAAACCTGCAAGCAATACTCTACAAAATGCTATTGCGAGTGCCAATAGTGCCAATAATAATCAGCAAAACAATCCTAATACCAATCCATCAGCGAATTCACAGCAAAGTAATCAACAAGGTCAAACAGGACAACAAGGCCAAACTAATTCTCAAAATGGTTCCCAACAGGCTAGTGGTCAAGGACAGAAACAAGGATCGAATCAAAGCAATCAACAAGGACAAGGCAATGGTCAAGGAAACGGACAAGGTCAGGGTCAAGGACAAGGTCAAGGACAAGGTCAAGGACAAGGTCAGGGAAATGGCAATGGTCAAAGTCAAGGTACTGCTCAAGGAGGTAAAGGCGCAGGCACAGGCACAGGACAGGGCGGCCGCGATTTATTGACAACACCGAATAGAATTGGTGGATCTAGTCAGACTTCAGTTGATGGTGGAGCATTAGGAGATGGATCACATGTTTCAGAGCAACAAGGAAATGGCCCGATTACTAAAGGTTCTATCCGTCCTTATGAGGAAGTTATAGGTTCCTATAAAGATAGCTATTTAGAAAGCTCAGAGCGTTTACAATTACCGAAGGATTTACAAAATGTCGTGCAATCTTATTTCACGTCAATTGACTCTAAGTAGGAGGAAAAGGAATGGCATTTACAGAGCAACAATATGTTGAAATGAGTACGAAATTACAACAAGTAAAGGAAGAAATTCATCGCTTTATCGTTGGCCAAGAGGAAGCAATTGATTATACATTATACGCAGTCCTTGCTGATGGGCATGCATTATTAGAGGGCCTACCGGGTTTAGGGAAAACGATGTTAATTCGTACAATTTCTGAAGTACTAGATTTATCATTTTCACGAATTCAATTTACACCAGATTTAATGCCAGCGGATATTACAGGGACAAGCATGATTGAGCGCACAGCTGATGGCAAGCAGCAATTTACGTTCCAGCCTGGTCCAATTTTTAGCCAAATGGTATTAGCAGATGAGATTAACCGCGCAACACCAAAAACACAAAGTGCACTGCTTGAAGCAATGGGTGAAAAAACTGTAACAATTTTGGGAGATACAAAGAAGATGGCGAAACCATTCTTCGTGTTAGCAACACAAAACCCGATTGAGATGGAGGGAACATACCCTTTACCAGAAGCACAAATGGACCGATTCCTATGTAAAATTCTAGTGCCGTATCCTGAGAAAAGTGAACTAATGGAAATTATGAAGCGTACAACAGGCGCTAAGGAAATTGATTTACAAAAGATCATGGATACAGAAGCACTGATTGAAGCGCAGCAAATGGTTAAGGAAGTACTTGTTGCTGATGAAATGCTCGAATTTGCGACGGATCTTGTTGTGGCTACACATCCTGAGAGAGTGGATGCCATTGATGAGGTCAAGCAATATGCCATGTATGGTAGCGGCCCTCGAGGTTTACAAAGTTTAATCAAATTAGCGAAGGCAAGGGCGCTTATGAATGGACGTTTCCACGTCTCTGTAGCAGATATTAAGTCAGTGGCTAAGCCAGTATTACGCCACCGGATGCTGTTGAATTATGAAGGGGAGGCTTCAGGTAAAACAGCAGACGATGTGATTGATGTCATTTTAGAAAAAGTACAGCAAGGTGTTAGCAGGTGACGCAAAAATTATTATTGCCCGAGGATTGGTTAGCGAAAATCAGTCGCTTCCAAGTGGCAACGGCCTCCAAATTACGTGGGCAGCACAAGGGCTCGCACCGTTCGCAACGCTTTGGGGCATCGCTCGATTTTTCGGATTTTCGTGAATATCATTTAGGTGATGATGTACGTCAGGTGGATTGGAACGTCTTTGCGAGAACTGATAAATACTTCATTAAACGTTTTTTAGATGAACAAGAAATGCGCGTCCACATTTTGCTAGATACAACTAAATCGATGGGCGATCAAGCAAAATGGACTTTTGCCCGGCAAATTGTCGCCTCACTTGGCCTAATGGTGCTCGGACGCGATGATCGCTTATCATTTTCTTTTCTACAGGATGAGGTGAAGCCACCGTTTCGTCGTAAGGGTGCTATGTATCGTCGCGCCTTTTTACAGTTGGTCACCGAGATTGAGCAAGCAACTTATACAAATAGCTTCGCACAAGGAGCTTTCAAAGCATTGCCTAAGGATAGTACCGTACTATTTATTGTCACAGACGGACTTGAGCCAATCGAGGAATGGGAGCAACTTTTAAAAAGGCTACCACGTTTTGCAGGGGATGTCCGTATTTTGCAAATAGTTACACAAGAAGAAATAGCACCAGAATATACGGGTGATGTGCGCTTACTTGATCGTGAAACGGGCAGAGATGTAAATGTTACGATGTCTTCTAAAGTGCTGGACACATATACGGCAAGACGTTTATTACATGAAGAGGAATTTGAAGCAATTTGTCGACGTTTCGGTGTTCGACAATTACAACTTAAAGTAGAGGATGGATTACAGCATGCCATCTTCCATCAATTATTAAAAGCACATTGGATTAGGTGAGGTGAGCCGTATTGGGCTTTAGTCAATTACTTTTTAGCTGGACGGCCATCATCCCGGTCATTGTCCTTCTATATTATTTCTTTCGAAAAAAATATACCGATCAAACCGTATCCTCCACACTTTTCTGGTCGGAAATTATGCAAGAAACACGTGTGTCACCATACTTAAAACATTTACAAAAAAATGCACTGCTTTATTTGCAACTACTTGCTCTTCTTTTACTCGTACTAGCATTAATGAATCCATATGTTAAAAAGTCAACCATTGTTGGTGCGCAGACGATTTTCATAGTGGACACTTCTGCAACGATGTTAGCAGGGAAAGAGCAGTCAACATTTGATACACATAAAAAAGAAATGCTGTCATTGGTCAATGAGCTTGATGGAAGACCTGTGACACTCATTACAACAGGTAATACGCCAAAAGCCATATTACAGCAAGAAACAAATACTAAAGATATTGAAAAAGCCATTCAACAGTTACAAGTAACGTATGAGACAGCTCAAATGAATAAAGCTTTAGATGTGGCACAGGCTTTTGTCGGCAATACACCAACATCTATTTATGTCTTTACAGATGCGCTCGATAAAAAGCAATTACCGATGGAAAAAGATACG
Organism: Lysinibacillus sp. RC46; assembly: GCF_041262385.1. NCBI lineage: Bacteria > Bacillati > Bacillota > Bacilli > Caryophanales > Bacillaceae > Lysinibacillus > Lysinibacillus sp. RC46. The sequence continues at coordinate 174,332 of NZ_JBGCCF010000005.1, forward strand.
GTGAAGTGGATCGTAAAAGGGTCTGCAAAGGATTTAACAAATATCGCAATGACACGTTTTGTTGCTACTACAGATGGACAATCTGCTATGGCGCTTGTACAGTTACAAAATGATACGGACCAAGAGCAAAATGTAAAACTTTCGATAGAAAATGTTAAGGGTAAGGAGATCGTTACAGAGAGTGTCGCATTACCTCCAAATGAAGCCATAACAAAAACATTTAAAGATCTACCGTTAGAAGATACGTTGACTGCCAAAATAGATGCTAAGGACGATTATGCTGTTGATAATTCACAGCCTGTATTGCTACAAACAGCTACTTCAAAAGTAGTTGTGGATCAAAGTATGCATCAACTCATTCAAAAAGGTTTGCAAACGATTAATAGTAGCGTGAAAATTGTTCCATCTTCACAACTGGCTGACAATCAGGATGCTACAGTAGTGACCAATCAGACGGCGCTACTCGAAAAGATGGACAAGCCAATTGTTTTATTTGGACGGGATGACGTTGAGAAGGTTGAAGCTACTGGGGAAATCAGTACAACAAGTGATGCATTGTTTGCATTTAGTGAGCTAAAAGATATTTACGTCAGTGCTGTATATCCTGGATTCGATGACTATAAAACGATTGCATCAGTTGGAGACCAGCCATTTATTCAGCGTTCACCTGAAGGGGATATCGTTGTATTAGCTGATATTGCAGATACAGATTGGCCGTTACATCCTTCATTCCCATTATTTTTATGGAGTGCTGAACAGGAACTTTCAGCATCAGTTGGTTCTCTTGGTATTTTTACACCAAATGAGCAACGCGCAGTTGCTTTAGCGCAAGGTGATTGGAGTATATATTCGCAGGAAGAAGAGTTTTTATCGTCTATTTCGAATGGTCTACTAACAGCTCCAATGAAGCCAGGAATTTATACAGCTCGCTCAAAAGATGAAGAAAAGCGCTTCATCGTACAGCTCCAAGCGCAAGAGCGTGTGATTGAAAAAGGGACAAGTTATACACTTGGAGGGCTTCCAGACAATGGTAAGGAAGAAATATCGAAAACCTCGTTCGTACCTTGGCTGATCCTTATGATTTTGGTATTACTTGTTTTAGAGTGGGAGGTGCAACGACGTCGTGGATTTACGAATTGATATGCCATTAGCATTGTTGCTTTTACTTCCATTGCTTATGTATTTTGGATGGACCTATTGGCGTGAACGACAGCGACTAAAGAAGAGTCATATCGTCGTACTAGGTATTCGCATTGTGGCAGTATGCTGTTTGGTTTTTGCACTTGCAGGACCCTATATTTTATTGCCCGTAAAGGAAGAACAAGTATTATTCTTAGTAGATCGTTCTGCTTCAATGAATGGGACAGATGATAAGATGGCCAATTTTATAGCGGAAAGTTTACAGTCGAAGAAAGATGAACAGCTTGCAGGGATTTATTCTTTTTCATCGACATTACAAACGGAAGCCATTTTATCGAAGACTTTAAAGGAAGTGCCGAAGTTTACAGCTATAAAAGCAACAGATCAAACAAATATTGAACAGAGTCTACAGCTTGCTTCAGGTATTGTAGATCAAAAAAAAGCAACACGACTTGTACTCTTAACGGATGGCAATGAAACAAAAGGAGATACCTTAGAATTTGCATCGAAGTTTAAAGGGTCAAATATAAGTGTTGATGTAATGCCATTTAACCAACCTGTTGCTAAGGATGTATCTATGAAAAGCTTTGTCACACCGCAAGTTGCTTATGTAGGTGAGCAACAGCAGCTAGTTGCCGAAATAAATGCAACTGTAGCAGAACAAGGTGAGCTATTGCTATACGAAAACGATAAGCTTATTCACCGTGAAGCAGTGGAGCTTGCAGAAGGGTCAAATATTTTTACATATAAACATTCAGCGACGGCTGAAGGGCTTGTAAAATATGAGGCAATCATGCAGGTCGAACAGGATGCCATTTTTGAAAATAATAAATTAACAAGCGTCACAATGGTGCAAAGTGAACCACATTTACTAATTGTTAATGGCTATGATACGGTATCACCAATTGCAGCAGCGCTTGGCAAACAATCAATTGCCTATGATGTTGTAAATGCTAACAGTCTGCCAAATGAACTCTCTAGTTATTTACAATACAATGCCATCATTTTTGATAATGTGCAAGGACATTTAGTAGGCGAGGCAAAAATGAATGTCATTGAGCAAGCAGTGAAAAATTTCGGTGTCGGTTTTACAATGGTCGGTGGCGAAAATAGCTTTGGCTTAGGAGGCTACTTTAAAACACCAATCGAAACTTTACTACCTGTTGAAATGGAGATTAAAGGTAAGGAACAATTACCGTCATTAGGGCTTGTGATTGTCCTTGACCGCTCTGGAAGTATGTCTGGAGCAAAGCTAGAGCTCGCAAAAGAGGCGGCCGCTCGTTCAGTTGAACTGCTACGAGAAGAGGATACACTCGGGTTTATTGCCTTTGATGATCGACCTTGGGAAATTATTGAGGCAGGACCACTTAGCAATAAGGAAGAAGCGGTAGATACGATATTATCTGTAACGCCAGGGGGTGGTACCGAAATATATGGCTCACTAGAAAAAGCTTATGAAAATCTAGCTGATTTAAAGCTACAGCGAAAGCATATTATTCTATTAACTGATGGTCAGTCTCAGCCTGGTAACTATGAAGACTTAATTGCTCAAGGAAAAGAGAATGGCATTACTCTTTCAACAGTTGCAATTGGTCAGGATGCAGATGCTAACTTACTTGAAGCGCTTAGCGAGATGGGCAGTGGGCGTTTCTACGATGTTGTTGATGAGCAGACAATCCCTTCTATTTTATCGCGTGAAACAGCCATGATTTCACGCACATATATTGAGGATAACCCATTCTATCCAACGATATTTAATGCAGCTGGCTGGAATACATTATTTACAGATGGTGTACCTAAAATGAACGCTTATATCGGTACGACAGCAAAGCAAGGAGCTACTGTTATTGCAGAAAGTGAGAAGGAAGATCCAGTACTTGCAGAATGGCAATATGGCCTTGGCAAAACATTCGCCTTTACTTCTGATTCGACAGGAAAATGGACAGGAGACTGGGCAAGATGGCAAAATTGGGGCACATTTTGGCAAACGCTTATTTCAAAAATGCTACCAAGCTATAATGATGTTGCCTATGATGTACGTCTAGAATCAGACGGCTCATTTGTCATCACTGACCCAACAAATGAAGCGGCGTTCTTAGATATTGTTGCTGTCAATGAAGCGGGTGAAGAACTTGATACACAGCTTGAAACAATTTCAGCATCACAAGTTCGAGCAGTCGTACAAGCAGAACCAGGACTCATCTTCTTCCGCATTGCCGATGAAGAAAATGCCATTTACCAGGCAGGCTTAAGTGTACCTTATAGTGCTGAGTATGAATTACGCCCAGTGAATGATAAGCTAGTCAAAGAGCTAACAAAGCAAACAGGCGGCTCCGTTTTAAAAGAACCGAGCGAGGCATTCCGTGAATTTACTAAAAAAGGTACGGAACGCCAAAATATTGCAACATGGCTCTTATTGGCAGGTATGCTACTATTCTTCATAGATATTACTATTCGACGCTTTGGTTGGGGCTTCCTAACAAGGCCGAAGAAAAAAGAACAGCCTGTAGAGGAAACACAGATACAGGCAGAGGACACAAATGTTGCCCAGCTATTAAAGGGCATGAAAAAACGATCCTAACAGATAAAACGATGGTGCATAGAGATGTGCCATCGTTTTTTTGTAATTTCAACAACTGGATTGGAGAATTATTCATGAAAGGTAAAATATGACTTGTAAATAATATACATAGATGCAATAATAGATGATAGTAATAAAATATTACTATCACTTTTAAGTACTATAGATTTTGGAGGTTTGGACATGACCAATATAATGAATTCTTTTGGGTTTCTTAGTTTTAAATTAGCAGAGGCTTTGGAGGAAAACCTCGAGAAATATATTAGTGAAAAATATCAAATGAAATCCAGAGAAGTCGGGATCATGATTGCTGTAAAAGAAAATAAACTTAGTCAAATTCAAATAGGGCAGATTTTAAAGTTAGATAAAAATAGTGTCCGCTTTTTTATCGATGGTCTAGAAGAAAGAAATTATGTTTATAGGGAGAAAAATCCAGAAAATAGAAGAGAGAATTTAATATGCCTTACGGAACATGGTGAAAATTTGGCAGAAGATTTATTGAAGACCCTTTCGATTTCTGAGAATGAAGTGTTAAACGTACTATCATTGGAAGAAAAAGAGCTGTTGAAAAGCATATTGAAAAAAGTATATGAAAATCGTGAATAGGGTTTAACTTCTTTCAGCAACCTGCTGAAATAGAGGAACTCAGTCTAAGAACGCCACGTCCTGTGGCAACGACTGAGTGACCAACTTCGTGTTGGCCTAAAGCCTCCGGCGGATGTCACGGATTCGGAAAGGAGTTAATAAAGGATGTTAGCCTAAAACCATCGCATCCATGCGATAACGGCTAACTGACCTGCAACGGTGCCACTTCCGCTACGCTTTCGCACAAAAAACATCTGCAGGCCTAAGCACAAAGCCGAATCCGGACGCATTGTTTATCTGTGCGAAAGCGAAGCGACAGCAACAATTATGCCGAGGCATAATTGATAACCATATCAATAAAAAAGAAAGAGTGATGAGAAATGAAAGCAGTAGAGGTTATGAAGGAGTATTTGAGAAGAGCGCAAGAAGAGGGTCAGGATTTATCTGATATGTATGTAGATCATGGAGAATTAAAAAATTTTAAAGGTGAAATTTTTAAAGGAAGAAAAGAAATACAAAACTTTTACACGTCACCTATGCCAAAAGGCTTTAAATTAACTATCCAAAATATTGATGGTGATGATACAGAATGTATTGCTACAGTTTTAACTACTTGGGATGGTTTGCCAAACCCAGTGATTCTGGAAGAAAGGTTGATTCTTGAAAATGAAAAAATAAAATCGTTGGCGATGATTCCAAAATAAAAGGGGGCGGAAGCTATGTCATTAAATCCTAATAAAAATTCCCTTCCTACACCTGAAAGAGACACGAAATATTGGATTGGTGTGGTATCTCTTAATCATGTGCAAAAAGGGGTTGAGGGAGGATTCGGCCAGTTATGCCATGGTAAAGAAAGACCTTTGAAACGAATGCAAAAAGGAGACTGGATCATTTATTATTCTCCTAAAAGAAGTCTAGATGGTAATGAGCCTGTAAGAGCATTTACCGCAATTGGAAGAGTGAAGGACGAGCGAATATACGAGTTCCAAATGGCAGAAAATTTTATTCCTTTTAGAAGAGATATAGACTTTTATAAAGATGCAAAAGCTGTGCCAATAAAAAGGATCTTAGATTATTTAGAGTTTGTAGAGGACAAATCCAAATATGGCTATAAATTTAGATTTGGTCATTTTGAAATAAGCAAAAAAGACTTTTTATTAATTGCTCATGAAATGGGATTACCGTTGAAGTATGGGTGAATTAGGTTGGAACAAAAAACGTTACTTTCTTAATTAATTGTCATTAAAGAAAGTAACGTTTTTAAATTGCTGTAAATCAAGTTATTTAAGCTGAGTGTTAAGGTTAGTTACAAATACTGTCTTACGCAAATTGCTAGCAACGACAATGCCTAGCATAGCACCAATGGTACTTGAAGTTAAAAAGGCTGGCATGAAAAATAAAGCAGCAACGGATGTCCCCATTAATAAATGCGCGTAAGGTACTGCGATAAGTGAGGCAATGATACCTGTCCCCAACATTTCACCGACTCCTGCAAGCCATTGCTTACCGCTGTATTTATAGGCAAGAGCTGCACATAGAGCGCCAATAACACTGCCAGGTATAGCTAGTAATGAGCCTGTGCCTGTTAAAATACGAATAATGGCTGTGACAAAGGCGACCATAACAGTAGGCACTGGACCAAGAATGATAGCACCGATAACATTAATGGCATGTTGGACAGGGTAGGCACGCGCAATCCCCGTTGGTATTGAAACGAAGGTAGAACCTGCTACGGCAATTGCTACTAATAAGGCCATGATTGTTAATTTTCGAATTGACATAATTTCCACTCCTTTGAAATGTGAATTTTATAGTTAGCGCCGCTAAACAGGAGAGTTCCGCCGCTAAGCCAAAGAGAAGCGCCGCTAAACAGGGGAGTTCCGCCGCTAAGCCAAAGAGAACGGCCGCTAAACAGTGGAGTTCCGCCGTTAAGGCTATGAGAAGCGCCGCTAAACAGGAGAGTTCCGCCGCTAAAGCGTAAAAAAGCCGCTTCCTAAAAAACAATAGGAAGCGGCCTTGTATCTACATAGTAAAAAGCAAGTGTCGGCACTTCCCTCCGCTAGTGTGAACTAGATCAGGTTCAAAGGGTCCGTATATGATCATATACGTCTCAGCCTTTTAAAGACTCCCCTAGTGGTAATTAATAGAATTTTTAGTTTTTCACATATTAATGTAGCATACTACTAAAAATAGTCAATAACTTTTCAGACTATTTTGTATCAGGATGCATAAGATGTGGTGCTTTTTTCATTGTCCAAATAAGGGCAAGGAAGAAACAAGCCATTAAAATAATAGACCCGAATATATAAGGACTGTTCATATTCCAATCGAATAATATACCTGCTAGAGCTGGACCAATCATATTACCAAGACTCATATAAGCATTGTTCAGACCAGCTGCATAGCCCTGTTCATTCTCAGCAAGCTTTGAAATCAATGTGTTGACGGCTGGGCGAATCAATGTCGTAGCTGTAGAGAAGATGGTCGCTACAATTAAAATAAGTGCAAAACCAGATGCGAATAATATTAAGAAAATCGAAACGGCTGCAATAAATAAATTGACTAACACTACTTTCATTTCGCCGAAGCGATTAAACAGCGGTGTAATAACAAACATCTGTACAACAACACCAAAAGCGCCGCCCATAACTAATATAATGGCGATATCAGTAGGTGTGTAATTAAACTTGTCTGTAACAAATAATGATAATGTTGTTTGGAAGTTAGCAATCCCGAAAGAGAATACAAGCATGATAATTAGCATGACAAAATAAGGCATTCGGACTGAACGGGCCATCTGCTTTGCAAGATTATCCTGCTTCTGTGCTTTTTTAGCAGTGTTCGGTTTTGTAGCAGGCAATAAAAAGAACGATAAAATAGCTGCTAAGATAGCTGCACATCCAGCAGTATAAAACGGAAAATGCAAACTAACTTTTGAGAGGAATCCGCCAATACCTGGTCCGATCATAAAACCAAAGGACATTGCTGCCCCTATCATCCCCATACCTTTTCCGCGTTCCTCGTACGTTGTGATGTCAGCCACAAATGCCATTATAGGAGGTGCCACAAATGCAGATCCAAGGCCACCTAAAAAGCGTGCCAAGAAGAGCATCCACACATCTGTAGAAAGTCCGAATCCAATTTGTGCAAGTCCTGTTACGATAAGGCCGAAAATAATGAGATTTTTACGACCGTATTGATCGGAAAGATTCCCAGCAATTGGAGAAAATACGAATTGTGCTAAGGCGAACGTTGCAATCAACATGCCAAGTACTTGTCCTGCAGCACCAAATAGTTTTAAATAATCAGGCATGACAGGAATAATAATTCCGATACTCCCCATTGCGATAAACATATTAAACATTAAAATATACAAAGCCGCCTTGTTAGACTTCTGCTGGGTCATCGAATACCCCTTTCTTTAATCAAATATACTACAGTCTACCACAAGGCTTGTACGTTTGCTATTGACTATAAGTCTGAGATTTAGTAGTAAGGTTATGAGGATTCTATTGATCAAATAAAATAAGCGTGTTGATTAGTAAAATATAGGTTTATTATTAAGGATAATGGGGGCGCATCATATACATCATAACGTGGGGGTGTTGATTTCCGTTCCGGCTGGGCGCTTTCCTGGGGGCGTCCGATGAGCCGCTTCGCTTCGCTCAGGGTCTCATCTGTGACGCTGATCCCCAAGAGTCGCCCAGCCTCCACTCCAATCAACTTATAACATGATATAGTTTTAACAATTATCAGTCCTATCTATTAGAGATGAGTCGATAAAAGGAATCTTTTATTGATATTTTGCTTGTTTATCCATTTTTAAAAATAGTTTACCTTCAGCTAAACGAAAAAGCTGTTCTCAACGTTACTAACGTGAGAACAGCTTTAAATGGGTTAAAATAGGTTATCGAATACTCATTTTAAATTCCAAGAACAGCTCATTGTATTTGCCTAAGTAATCAGGACCTAAGTTTTTATAAACTTCTAATGTTTTACGTTGTTCTTCAGTAGGATAGAAGCGTTTATCAGATACAACTTCTTTATCCATTAACTTCATCGCTGCAATATTAGGGGTAGAATAGCCTACATAATCAGCGTTTTTAGCACCCGATTCAGCTTTCAGCATAAAGTTAATGAAAGCATGTGCACCATCAATATTTTTTGACGTTTTTGGGATAACCATATTGTCAAACCATAAGTTTGAGCCTTCTTTTGGTACAGCGAAGTCTAAATCTTCATTTTCTGATAACATGTCTGCTGCTTGACCAGACCAAGTGAGTGCCACAGTAGCTTCATTATTAACCATCAACGGTGTAATTTCATCCCCGATAATGGCTTTAACATTTGGCGCCAATGTGATTAGTTTATCAGTAGCTTTACGTAGCTCCTGGTCATCTAAAGAGTTGAGAGAGTAGCCAAGACTGTTTAAGCCCATACCAATCACCTCACGTGCACCGTCTACTAAAAAGACTTTACGCTTTAATGAAGGATCCCATAAGTCCTTCCAAGATGAGAAGTCTAAATTTCCAACGAGCTTTGGATTATAGACAATGCCGACTGTTCCCCAGAAATATGGGACAGAATATTTATTGTCCTTATCAAATGGTAAATCTAAAAAATAAGGATCAATATTTTTAAAATTAGGGATTTTCGTTTTATCTAAAGGAATAAGTAAGTTTTCTTCCTTCATTTTTTCAATCATATATTCAGAAGGTACTGCGATATCGTAAGCTGTACCACCTTGTTGAATTTTTGTCATCATTGCTTCATTTGAATCGAACGTTTCATAAATGACGTGAATGCCTGTTTCTTTTTCAAATTGCTTCAGCAAATCCGGGTCTATATATTCTCCCCAGTTAAAGATCGTTAACGTATCTTTACCACTTTTACCACCACCGGCACTTAGGGCGTCAGCAGCATAGAACAAAAGGGCGGAAACGACAAGGATTGCGACTGTTGCTTGAATTAATTGCTTCATTGAGTTCCCCCCGTTCTTTTACTAGCGCGGCTTGTAATGAAGTAATAGCCAACTACGACGATAACCGTTACAAAGAATACTAAACCAGAAATAGCGTTAACCGTTAAGGAAATACCGGCACGTGCCATTGAGTAAATTTCAACAGATAAAGTACTAAAGCCGTTACCTGTCACGAAAAATGTTACCGCAAAATCATCTAGAGAATATGTTAAGGCAAGGAAGAACCCTGCAAAAATACCAGGTTGAATATACGGTAAAATAACACGCATCATGACATCTTTTTTCGTTGCTCCCAAATCTAATGCAGCATCGATTAATGATTTATTCATTTCTAATAGTTTCGGTAAGACCATCAGTACAACAATTGGGACGCTGAACGCTACATGTGCTATTAACACAGAAGTAAATCCTAATTTAATACCAATCATTGTGAATAAAATTAAGAAGCTTGCACCAATAATGACATCCGGGCTCACAATTAACACATTGTTTAAAGAAAGTAGTGTATTGCGCATTTTTGCATCTTTAACAGTGACAATGCCAATTGCTCCTAGTGTCCCAATGATTGTAGAAATCAATGCAGAGAGTAATGCCACGATCACTGTATTAATTAGAATTACGAGTAGACGTGAATCCTCAAATACGGCTTTATAATGTTCTAACGTAAAGGACTCAAAATTATTCATTGATCCGCCACTATTGAACGAATAGAAGATTAAATAGAAGATAGGTGCATACAAAACGATAAAAACAATCGCTAAATACACTCTTGCTGTAGCAGATAGTTTTTTCATCGTACGCGACCTCCTTTATCCTTTTTCTGTCCTGTAATTAACATAACGATGACCATGAATAAAATTAAGAAAACAGCAATTGTTGAACCCATTCCCCAGTTTTGGGTTACAAGGAATTGTTGTTCAATAGCTGTACCCAGTGTAATAACACGATTTCCTGCAATTAAACGAGTGATCATGAAAAGTGATAATGCAGGAATAAATACAACTTGAATACCTGATTTAACACCGTCCATTGTTAAAGGCAATATAACGCGACGGAATGTAGTAAAGGCAGATGCCCCCAAATCACGTGCGGCATAAACAAGAGCCGGATTTAAACGATCCAATGAGTTGAAAATCGGTAAAATCATAAATGGAATAAAAATATAAACGGATACGAACACAAAGCTAATGTCAGTGAATAGCATTTGCTTCGGATCAAAACCAAATACTTCGATAAATGCATTTAATGGACCGTACAAGCCGAAAATCCCGATAAAGGCATATGTTTTTAACAAAAGATTAATCCAAGAAGGAATAATAATTAGTAAAAGCCAAAGCTGTTTATGTTTCGTCTTCGTTAAAAAATAGGCTGTTGGATACGAAACAAGTAACGTAAAGAACGTAATTAAAAACGCATACCAGAATGAACTTAATGTCATTTTTAAATAGACAGAAGTAAAGAATGCTTTATAGTTATCGAGCGTGAAATTGCCATGTATATCTAGTAGGGAATAGTAAACAACGAGTGCAATCGGCGCGATAACGAAAAACGCAATCCATAAAACATATGGAAATAAGGCTGATTTCGAAGTCTTAGTTTGCATCTTCGTCGTCTCCATACGCCTCTAAACGTTTGTCGAATTCTTCTTCTGTTTCATTTAAGCGCATTACATGAATTGCTTCTGGATCAAAGTCTAAACCAATTTCTGTCCCTACCTCAGCTTTTTTCAATGAATGCACGAGCCATTCATTGCCATCTTTGTCGTACGTAGATAATTCATAATGCACCCCACGGAACAATTGAGTATCAACTTTAACGACAAGCTTGCCTTTATCGATTGTTGTCATTTCTAAATCCTCTGGGCGAATGACAATATCGATTTTTTCGTTTGGCTTCATACCTTGGTCAACACATTCAAAAACTTTACCAGCAAATTCTACTTTGAAATCTTCAATCATCACGCCAGGAACAATATTTGATTCACCAATAAAATCAGCAACGAAGCGGTTAATTGGCTCATCATAAATATCTACCGGTGTACCAGATTGTTGAATTTCACCTTCACTTAAGACAAAGATTTCATCACTCATGGCAAGTGCTTCTTCTTGATCGTGTGTGACAAAGACAAATGTTTTCCCAAGGCGTTGTTGTAACTCACGTAACTCATATTGCATTTCTGTACGTAGCTTTAAATCTAAAGCTGAAAGAGGTTCATCGAGTAAAATTACTTCAGGATCGTTCACAATCGCACGAGCAATTGCAACACGTTGACGTTGGCCACCAGACATTTCAGAAATTTCACGATTGCCATAGCCTGCTAAGTTAACGAATTTTAATGCTTCAACAACACGGTTTTTAATTTCACTTTCAGGAAGCTTTTTTATACGAAGCCCAAATGCGACGTTTTCAAAGACGTTTAAATGAGGAAACAAAGCATAATCTTGAAAAACAGTATTTACTTGGCGTTCATTTGCTGGCACTGAGTTGATTTTTTTATTATGAAAATAGATATTTCCTGTTGTCGGTTCTGTGAATCCAGCGATCATACGTAAAATAGTTGTTTTACCACAACCGGACGGACCTAGTAGTGTATAGAATTTGCCCTTTTCTAGCTCCAGGTTAATGTTTTTTAAGACGACCGTGCCGTCATTATAGGACTTTGAAACGTTTTCAAAGCGGATAATCGAATTCGTTGTCATAGATGCGCCTCCTTAAGCTATAAATATGAATCCGTTGCGACAAGTAAAATTTTTGTTTCATCAGCATGTGCATTAAAAATTTGATGATGATCTGTCGCTTCAAAATAGAGAGCATTGCCTTCACTCGCTATGTACTGTTCATCTCCTAAAACGAGACGAATACGCCCTTCGACAACATAAATAAATGTTTCTGAAAGGGAGGGTTCAAACTGCTTAAATTCACCATCAGCAGCAAGTGTTAAGAAAATGGGCTCCATTTCTTTTTCATTTGATGTAGGAATCAGCCACTGAATTTCATATTTCTTTTCTTCATCTGTATAAGTGGATTGATCTTCCTCTGTATATACAACCTTTTGTTCAGGTGCTCCATCATCGAAAAATTCCTTAGGTGTTGACCCTAAAACCTCTAATAGTGAAAATAGTGTTTCAATGGAAGGTGAATTTAGATCACGTTCTAATTGTGAAATATACCCTTTACTTAAATCTGTACGTTCTCCAAGCTCCTCTTGGGTAAGACCTTTTTTTAAACGAAGCGCTTTGATTTTTGCTCCTATTTGCATCTTTTCCCTCCTAGAAGAAGTTTAGCAATCATAAACTTTTGAAATACGAAGTTTACTTTAACGAAACTTTTAGTTTACTAAAACCATTACAATTATACATAATAATAAAGAATTTGCAATCGTTTTTAATGAAAAAAAAGTAGATGAAATTTTTAGAAATTATACATAAATACCGCATAGAAAAATTTCGTTTAAATAAGAATAAAATTGTTAAAAATAGCTAATGAATAGGCTGTAGCAGTTATTCCATTTAGGGATTTGACGGAAATTTGTCAGATAATTTAATGTGAGCACTTTTGTGAAGTTTACTTGTTTGAAAAACTACGATTACTCTGTTATCGTAGAAGACGAGTTCGCTGGTGCGAATGGAATATATACACTACATATTTAATCGGAGGGATTTATAATGGCAGAACGCATGGTAGGTAGACAAGCACCTGACTTTACAATGGAAGCAGTACTTCCAGACAAATCATTTGGTAAAGTATCATTAGAAGACATTAAAGCACAAGACAAATGGACAGTTCTTTTCTTCTATCCAATGGACTTCACTTTCGTATGTCCAACAGAAATCACTGCGATGAGCGATCGTTACGATGAGTTCGAAGACTTAGATGCAGAAGTAATCGGTGTTTCTACTGATACAATCCACACTCACTTAGCTTGGATTAACACTGACCGCACTAAAAATGGTCTTGGTGAGTTAAAATACCCATTAGCAGCAGATACAAATCACCAAATTTCACAAGAATATGGTGTATTAATTGAAGAAGAAGGTATCGCACTACGCGGCTTATTCATCATCAACCCAGAAGGTGAATTAAAATACCAAACAGTATTCGATAACAACATCGGCCGTGATGTAGACGAAACTTTACGTGTACTTCAAGCTTTACAAACTGGTGGTCTTTGCCCAGCAAACTGGCGCCCAGGTCAAGCAACTCTATAATTTAGAGTTTTAGATCATTCAACAAATAAAGAGTCCCCACAGTAAGTTTGTGGGGATTTTTTTAAACTTGATAGAGAAAAAGGTTCATCACCAAAAATTGGGGATGACTTTTGTTAAAACGTTGGAGTGGAGGCTAGGCGACTCCTTGGGGGATTAGCAATAGAGGAACGAAGGCTAAAACCATCACGTCCTGTGATAACGCCTTCGTGACCAGCATCGTGCTGGCCCGAGACCCTGCAGCGAAGCGGATGTTTTCTGTGCGAAAGCGTAGTGCTAACGTAGCGGCAGCAAATGTTTTATCTGCGCGAAAGCGAAGCGTCAGCGGCAATTGTTTTCTGTAGCGAAAGCAAAGCGGCAGCAACAATTGTTTTCTGTAGCGAAAGCAAAGCGGCAGCAACAATTGTTTTCTGTAGCGAAAGCAAAGCGGCAGCTACAAAGCGCCTAGCCGGAACGGAAATCAACCACACGTTTTGATAATGATCCTAGAAAAAGGAAAAAGGAGAATGTTTTATGAAACTTCGTGAACAAATGCCTGAACTTGTAGGCGCAACGACTTGGTTAAATGGTGAAGTAACAAAAGCGGATTTAGTAGGCGAAAAGCCAACATTAATCCACTTCTGGTCAGTTAGTTGCCATCTATGTAAAGAGGCAATGCCGGATGTGAACAATTTCCGTGATCAATACAAAGATGAGTTAAACGTTATCGCAGTGCATATGCCACGTTCTGAGGAAGATACAAATTTAGAAACAATCAAATCGGTAGCAGCAGAGCATGACATTGTGCAACCAATCTTTGTAGATAGCGAATTAAAGCTGACAGATGCATTTGAAAACCAATACGTACCTGCGTATTTTGTTTTCGATAAAGATGGTCAGCTTCGTCATATGCAAGCTGGTGGTAGCGGTATGAAAATGCTAGAAAAACGTGTGAATCGCGTTTTAGATGAAATGCGCAACGCATAAAATAGTAGAAAACGAGGCGGGGATATTTTACTCCTCGTCTTTTTTTATGGAAAACACAATGTTAGTGTCCACTACGGGATTATTATGAAGCTCACTATATGTGACGTACCTTGAGCGATCAATGAGTCAAGCTGATTGAAAAAAAGCAAGCCGATGGAGAAGTGACCAGAGCGGAAAAGGGGTTGGCCGGATTACTTCCTCGGCAGCCCGAGTAGTTTTATGGTAAACCTGATCACTTCCTCGGTCAACCCGAGCAGTTTTAGTGCAAACCTGATCACTTCCTCGGTCAACCCGAGCAGTTTTGGGGCAAACCTTATCACTTCCTCGGTGAACCCGAGCAGTTTTGGAGCAAACCTGATCACTTCCTCGGTCAACCCGAGCAGTTTTGGAGCAAACCTGATCACTTCCTCGGTCAACCCGAGCAGTTTTGGAGCAGACCTGATCACTTCCTCGGTGAACCCGAGCAGTTTTGGAGCAAACCTGATCACTTCCTCGGTGAACCCGAGCAGTTTTGGAGCAAACCTGATCACTTCCTCGGTCAACCCGAGCAGTTTTGGGGCAAATCTGATTACTTCCTCGGTCCACCCGAGCAGTTTCGTCTCTCACCCGATCAAATCCTAACGACAACCGAACAAGAAAGCCACTAGGCAGAACGATCCTGTCCAAGGATTGTCTTTTATTGACGAATACTCTCTTGTTTTGACGATACATATAGCAGAGAATACGTTACAATAATGGTATAGTAGTTTTCGGAGGGATTATTAATGATGAAAAAAGAGTTTGCTGTCATTGGACTGGGTCGTTTTGGAGGAAGTATTGTTCGAGAACTAATGAGTCAAGGCGCACAAGTTATGGCGATAGATCATTCCTCAGAGCGGGTGGACGAGTTTGCTTCGATTGCCACGCAGGCCGTTATCGCAGATTCGACGGATGAATCGGTATTAATTTCATTAGGTATTCGTAATTTTGAGCATGTTATCGTAGCGATTGGTGAAAATATTCAGGCTAGTATTTTGTCGACTATTATTTTAAAAGAAATTGGTGTTCAGCAGATTACTGTAAAGGCTCAGAATGATTACCATGAAAAAGTTCTGCGTAAAATTGGCGCAGATTTTGTCGTGCATCCTGAGCGTGATATGGGGATACGTATTGCCAATAATATGTTGTCTAATACAGTGCTCGATTATTTAGAGCTTTCAGATGAACATTCAATTATGGAGCTTAAGGCCAATGATGCGATTGCAGGTTACTCTATTATGGATCTAGATATTCGTGCAAAGTACGGGATTAATATTGTAGGTCTTAAGCGTGGTCCAGATATCATCGTATCTCCACAGGCGAGTGATAAAATTTTGCTGGGAGATATAATGCTTGTCATTGGGGCGGATGTAGATATTAACCGCTTTGTCAAAAAGGCATTGAATGGGTAATGAAAATGAATAAACGAAGATGGAAACTAGTTATATTTGCTGCAATTATTCTTATTGTCGCCTTTACATTACAATCTCGCGACAAAAATGAGGAAGAGGCTATTTCTCGCATTTTAGATCATACAGCAGAAATTGATGCAATCGAGCTATTTAAAGGAGAGCAATCTTTATTTCGAGCAACAGGTCAAGATGCAACAGCTAATATTGAAAACTATCCGCTAAGCCATGTTAAGAAACTAAGTAAAAAAGAACGAGCTATATTTGAAGAAAAACCACTTTATCATATTGTCTACGAAATTAAAGGAGAGCCTTTATATGAGGTAGATATTTTAAAGGTCGCGATTAGCTCTGAGCTAAGTGAAGAATTACAGCAGATGGTTTTTAATGTTGGGGATCAGCAATATTTGATATATTGGGCAAAAGAGAAAAAAGCACTTGAACAATCAACAAATACGCAACGTTTGCTTGAACAATATGTTAAATAAAAAGGAGTAGTGAAAACAGCAACTAGCTGTCATCACTACCCTTTCTTGTAGTTAAGGAAAATATAGACCCTTTGCCTGTAGATAACTTAGAACATAGTAGGTGTCTAGGCTAACCGCTACAACCTCTAGGTCGCTTCGATCCCTCGGGCAAAAGTGGATTAGCGTTTACTTTTGCCCCGAGGGGCTCTCCGGCGCTTGTCGGATGTAAACGAGCGCTTTAGTGAATTGTTCTTAGGACACAATAGTATTTTTTCCTTGAAGTGCACGCTCTTGCATTTCTATATCAAACTCTTTTTCAGATTTCGATACGACTACACAAGCTACACCGTTACCAATTAAATTTGTTACGGCACGTGCCTCAGACATGAAGCGGTCAACACCAATTAATAGCGCAATTCCTTCAACTGGAATCATTGGGAAAGCAGCAAGTGTTGCTGCTAATGTGATAAAACCAGAACCTGTTACACCAGCGGCTCCTTTAGATGTAATCATTAAAATTCCAAGAAGTGTAATGATTTGAATCCACGTCAAATCCATTCCGTATGCTTGTGCAATAAATAATGCAGCCATTGATAGGTAGATGGACGTTCCATCAAGATTGAAAGAATAACCGGTTGGTACTACTAATCCAACAACTTGTTTAGAGCAACCAAAGTTTTCTAATTTACGCATCATAGATGGCAAGGCAGATTCAGATGATGAAGTACCAATTACTAAGAAAATCTCCTCTTTTATATAAGCGATAAATTTAAAAATGTTGAAGCCGAAAAATTTTGCGATCGTTCCTAAAACAAAAACTACGAATAAGAACATTGTAATGTATACTGCGGCCATTAATAGACCTAAGTTGCCTAACGATTTCAAGCCAAAATTACCAATCGTAAAGGCCATTGCACCAAAAGCACCTATTGGAGATATTTTCATCACCATACTTACGATTTTGAAGAAAATTTCTGCCACTTGTTCAAAAAATGTGATGACAGGTTTTGCAGGTGCTCCAATAGAAGCAGCAGCTAAGCCGAACAATATTGCAGAGAATAACACAGGAAGTAATTGTCCTGTTGCAAGTGCACCTACAACGTTTTCAGGAATAATGCTAGAGATGAAAGCACCTAAGCCTTGCTCAGACTCTGCTGCAG
The DNA here is from genome assembly GCF_041262385.1 of Lysinibacillus sp. RC46. NCBI lineage: Bacteria > Bacillati > Bacillota > Bacilli > Caryophanales > Bacillaceae > Lysinibacillus > Lysinibacillus sp. RC46. The sequence continues at coordinate 191,844 of NZ_JBGCCF010000005.1, forward strand.
CAGTTGTATATTTTGAGATATCGGCTTCGGAAGCACCTGATGTATCTAAACCTGTACCAGGGCTAACAATTAATGCAACAGCAATACCGATTGCTAAGGCAATGGTAGAGACAATTTCGAAATACAGTAACGCCTTTCCTCCGATCTTTCCAACTTTTTTCATATCCCCCATACTACCGATTCCGATTACAACTGTTAAGAAGATAATAGGGGCGATTAACATTTTAATTAGCTTAATGAATAAGTCAGCCAGGATTTTAAGGCTTGCACCAAACTCAGGGAAGATAGCCCCAACAATCACCCCTAGAATAATCGCAACTATAACCTGAACAGTCAGATTTTTCAGTAATTTCACTTTATGCTACCTCTTTTCTAAATTTTCTCTTTGATATCGTTTTCACTAGAATTATCATAGCGAATCTTTTTAGAAAAAAGAGATTTAGAAAATAAGAAACATATCGTTCATTAAGTACATTCATCCATATTTTAAATAAAACGTAGTGTTTTCAATAACTCAAGCTGTTATGATACTCTGCAAATAATTTACTATTGTTATAATACAAAAATAATTAATGAAAGAAAATTTAGTTTTATGTCAATTTTTTGTAATATTGTTCATTAAGTTCATGACTTTCTCCTACTTATGTCAACTAAAAGTGTTGTCAAAAGATTTTTTTGAAGATAATCTTAAAAGCATATCATTGATAGAAGTTACATTCTGAGCATGAGTAAAATCATCCCATTAAACTTCTTTAATAGTGAAATGCAGAGATTTGGAAAGGAAGGAATATTAAATGATAAAAATGCCTGTAAACGGCAAAATCCTGCTAGTGACATTTTTAATCATTGCATTCTCCTTTTTACTTGGTGGCATTTTTGTACTTGGAAACCTCTTAACTGAGCAAGAAAAGGAGTTTGGTCAGCGTGCTATGCTCGTAGCGCGGACTGTATCAAATGTGCCAGAAATCAGTATGCATTTGAAAAATGACAATATTAAAGAAGCTGCGAAAAATGTCAATAAAATTGTAGATGGAATTCGTGTTGTTAATAAAGCGGAGTATATTGTTGTAATGAATATGGATCGTATTAAACTATCTCACCCAGTTAGTAAAGAAATAGGGAAGCGTAGTGAATCACAGGATTTAAATGCTTCCTTTAGTGAGCATTATTATATATCGAAGGCGCAAGGGGAAGCGGGTGTAATGATTCGAGCTTTTGTCCCTATTATTGATGACAAAAAAGAACAAGTAGGCATTGTCGTTGTAGGGTATTCACTGCCAACTTTTATAGAAATGTTGCAAAATTATGAGCATGAAATTTTTATTACTATTCTTATATCGCTTGTTTTTAGTATTTGGGGGGCATATACACTGGGCCGACATATTAAAAAGCAAATGTTTGGGCTTGAGCCTCATGAGATTGCCAAGATGTATGTGGAACGAACAGAAACGTTCAATGCTATGCATGAAGGCATTATAGCAGTCGATAAAGGAATGAATATTACAATTTTTAATGAAAAAGCAGCTGATATATTAGGAGTTGCTAGAAAGATAGAGGATTGTATCGGGGAAAAGATTTATGATGTTTTGCCTGACACACGATTGCCTGAAATTGTTGAAACGGCAACGCCGGTATACGATCAAGAGCTCTACATCAATCATCATAGTATTTTGAGTAATCGTGTCCCGATTATTGTAAATGGTGAGTTAGTGGGAGCAGTTGCTATGTTTAAAGATTTAACAGCCGTGAAAAAGCTTGCGGAAGAGGTAACAGGTGTTAAAGCTTTTGTGCAAGCACTGCGTGTACAAACACATGAGCATAAAAATAAGCTTCATACTATTGCAGGACTTCTACAATTGGGACATACAAAGCAAGCACTTGAATACGTTACAGCTACTACTGAAAATGAAGCTTCTTTAACGAAGTTTTTGAATGAACGCTTTCATAATGAAAATATTTCAGGATTATTGCTTAGTAAAGTTAGTTATGGCAAGGAATTAGGCATACAAGTAGAAATCGATCGAAAAAGTCATTTTAAAAGCTTTCCCCCATTATTAGATCACCACGATTTTGTCGTCTTGTTAGGAAATTTAATTGAAAATGCCTTTGAAGCGCTAAATGTTCTTTCGAAGGATGATAAATATGTAGCGATTTCTGTAGATGAGCATGACGGTGTGCTAGCAATTGCTGTTTCTGATAATGGAATTGGGATGTCTGAAGAGGTTCAAGTTCGTATGTTTGAAAATGGATTTTCTACAAAGGCAAGTGAGAATCGCGGTATCGGCTTGCATTTAATACATGAAATCGTAAGAAAAGGTAATGGCGATATTGAGGTAGTGAGTGAATTTATGAAAGGGACAAGTTTCTTAATCTTATTTGAGTTAGGGGAAGAGTAGATGGATGTAATAAATGTGTTATTAATTGAAGATGATCCAATGGTACGAGAAGTGAACAGGCAATTTATTGAGCAAATCACAGGATTTTCATTGATAGGCTATGCTGGTAATGGGATAGAAGGGATAGAGAAGATTAAACAATTAAACCCTGACCTTGTCTTTATGGATATTTTTATGCCAGAGCAGGATGGTATTATTACGCTAGGAAAAATTCGTGAAGAACATATTCCAGTTGATGTTATTGCCGTAACTGCTGCGAATGATATGCCTACTGTGCAGAGAATATTACACCTAGGTGTCTATGATTATATTATGAAACCTTTTACGTTTGAACGAATTGAACAGACTTTAAAGAATTATCAAGGTTATAGAAAGAAAATAAGTGGTATGCAAGATCTAACACAGCATGATGTAGATCATCTAATGCAGCAACGTATTTCTGAACAAATAGTTGTTCCTCCGATCACTGAGACGATAATAATTGACGAGCTACCAAAGGGTTTTAATCGAGCAACATTAGACAAGGTGCTTGCCTACATTCAAGAGAGTGACGGAGCCGTATCAGCGGAAGAAGTGTCAACGTATATTGGAGCAGCTCGTGTAACAGCTCGACGTTACCTGGATTTTTTAGAAAAACAAAATTTATTAAAGGTGGATATACAATATGGAAGTGTGGGACGTCCTATCCATCGATATTATATTTAATCCGAATGAGTGTCTTATAGAGCTGTTTAATACATCTTTTATAGGGAAACTATAGAAATTAAGGGGATATTCGAAGCATCATTCGCTTTCTCACCAATATGGATTAGATTTTGGGAAGAAGAAGGTGTTTAGGGAAATTTGTTTATTGATGAATACATTATGCAGCAAATAGAGTCAATAGTTGAATAAAATATGCTTTATCCCGAGAGGCAAACTTACTTTAGCGATACATATAGCAGAGAATCCGTTACAATAATGGTATGTTATTCTTCGGAGGATTTTTTATGGAAATTAAAGATATACTTGATTTTAGAAAGCTAATGGGGAGTAGGTTTAATACACATGTTCAACGTTCGAAAAGAGTCGCTATTTAAATTTTTGAAAATTCTATTTCCAATAGCGCTTTTAGCAATAGCAATTTATGAAATTCTACAAACGATAAGTGGGATAGATGTTCATTTACTTCGGAAAGAAGTGAATGAACTGCAGATATGGGAGCTCTTATTTATTCTTTTTATCACCTTCTGTGCCATTACACCGATGATTTTTTATGATGTAATTTTAGTGAAAATATTAGGAATCAAAATAAACAATCGTCTTTTGCTGAATCATTCATTTATTGTGAACACCTTCTCCAATCTTATAGGCTTTGGTGGTTTAGTTGGTGTTTTTCTGCGTAACTATTTCTATTCGAAATATAAAGAGGATAAGGAAGACTTGTTAAAAAGCATTGCCTCCGTAACACTCTTTTATTTAACAGGGATTTCGCTGTTAGCTTGGATTATGTATATATTCTTTTGGGACTTCCCATTGCTAAAAGAAGTACGATGGTTAAAGATAGCAGTTATTCTTGTCAGCTTATATGTTCCGATTTTTATTGCTATGCTTTTCATTCGCAATAAAAAAGCAGGTTCTATAAAGCCGAAGATCTCTCTTCAATTGATAGGTACTTCCGTAACTGAATGGGTTGCAGTCTTTTTAGTTATCTGGATATTAACTTTTATATTGAAGATCCCAATAGAATTCTCCAATTTAATCCCCATATTTTTAATTGCTTCCTGCGCGGGTATTGTTAGTATGATCCCTGGCGGAGTGGGCTCTTTTGACCTTGTTTTTTTATGGGGGACTCAAAGTTTAGGAATCGCTGATGAAAAAGTGCTTTTTCTATTAATTTTGTACCGGGTTGGCTACTTTGTGCTTCCGTTTTTAGTTTCTTCTCTTTTGTTTGTAAAAGAATATTGGGAACGTTGGAATCAATCATGGGATGACTTGCCAAATGTCGTTTTTCAGAAACTTAGCCACATGCTATTAACGATAATGGTATTTCTCTCTGGCATTGTATTATTGCTATCGGCTTCAGTTCCAGGGATTTTAAGTCGACTAAAAATAGCTCAGGAATTTTTATCTTCGCCGATTATGCATGTCTCTCATCAAATGACTGTTGCAGCTGGCTTTATTCTCTTAGGTCTATGTAGAGGGATTAAATATAAAGTAAAAAGGGCATATCAGCTTTGCCTCATTGTGCTAAGTAGTTCTGCACTATTTTCAATTTTTAAAGGCTTGGACTATGAAGAAGCTATTTTTCTACTGATTGTCGCAGGGCTGTTAATTGCCTCAAAAAAACAATTTTACCGTGAAAGTTACGTTTTGACATGGGGCATCGTTTTGATTGATCTTGCTGCAGTGACAATTATTACAACGATGTATGTATTGATTGGTTATGTGAACTTACCGTCTTCCAAAATTCATATTCCAGTCGCTCTGCAGGAATACATCATTACTGATTACCGAGACCTATTTTATAGTGCAGTAATTGGTATCCTAATAGCAATTGTTATTTTTTATATAGGTTATTTTATCCGTGCACCTAAGAAAATGGAAAAGCTTTTATCAAGTGAGCAAGAAGAGAGAATCAAAGATCATTTGATGACCTATAAAGGGACGGAGTATTCACATTTAATTTTTTTACATGACAAATTTGTACATTGGAATAAACAAGGTACAGTTTTATTTTCTTATCAAATATATGCCGATAAGATCGTTGTACTGGGAGATCCAGTAGGAGATGAATCTGATTTTTTATCAGCTATTCAAGAGTTTTTAGAATTGGCAGATAAGCATGGTTATACACCAGTCTTTTATGAAATTAACAATAAAATTTTCCCTTCTTTACATGAGCATGGGTATAGTTTTTTTAAGCTTGGCGAAGAAGCTTTTGTAGATTTGGAGAAGTTTACACTTGCTGGTAAGGGAATGAAGGGACGTCGAGCGGTAAAAAATAAATTTGAACGAGAAAATTTTACAGTTGAAATAGTAAGCCCTCCTTACTCACAGGAATTAATGAATGAAATGCAAGAAGTATCAACGAAATGGTTGCAGGGAAGGTCAGAAAAAGGCTTTTCTCTTGGCTTTTTTAATGAACACTATTTAAACACTTCAAACATTGCCGTTTTACGTGGTACAGAAGGAGTTATTGGCTTTGCTAGTCTCATGCCCATGTACGATAATGGCGAAAGACTCTCAGTAGATCTCATGCGTTTTAAGCCGGGAGCACCATCTGGAACGATGGATTTCATATTCCTATCGCTTTTTGAATGGGCAAAATCAGAAGGCTACCGTGTTTTTAATATGGGGATGTCGCCATTGTCAAATGTCGGGCAGTCTAGGTATTCCTTTTTAAGTGAAAAAATTGCAGCACAAATATTTTTACATGGGCAGCACTTCTATCATTTTAAAGGATTAAGAAACTTTAAATTAAAATATGCAGATTTTTGGGAGCCAAAGTATATAGCCTATCGAAAGAAATCTTCATTGCCATTTACAATGGCACAAGTCACGCTATTGATTGGCAAAAAGAGAAAATAGATAGCCGAATCATTTTAAAAAGTCTGTGCTGCCAGCATAATTAAACGCATTGGTCGCACAGCCAATAAAAAAAAGATGCATTGCAAAATTACTTTGCGATGCATCTTTTTTGATTGATTTTTTATCATTGGAAGAACAGCGGACATCGCTGATAAAAAGCCGGAATCGCTGATAAAGCATCGAACATCGCTGATAAAAGAGCCGGAATCGCTGATAAAACATCGAACATCGCTGATAAAAGAGCCGGAATCGCTGATAAAGCATCGAACATCGCTGATAAGAGAGCCGGAATCGCTGATAAAGCATCGAACATCGCTGATAAAAAAGCTAGAATCGCTGATAAAGTATCGAACATCGCCTAGAAACATTATGAATGTGGTATGCGGTATTCCAAATAGTATTTACTGGGCTTCATTACACGATGAAACAAAATATATGAAAAAAATGTAATTTTGCATTTGATTTTCCATTGGAGCTTTGTAATAATAGAGAAAATTTTAGTTTTGAGGTAAGTGGTGATCAGACCAAATTTTTTGTATATAGAACCTTTACGAGGAGCTCAAACTGTAAGTGAATTAGGGGGAGGTATAGTATCGTGAAAAATTATATACAATACAATGCATTTCAGAATAAAGAGGTAATAATTGCGATACCTGCGCTTGGTGAACGTAAAGAAATGTACGCAGCATTAGCGAGCATCTTACCAGAAGCCCATATTGTAGCAATCGATTTACCAGGGCATAATGGTCAACTAGATAATGATTTTTCATTTCAGTCGTATAACAATACGATAAAAGAAATTATGGAGTATCTAAAAATTACTAAAGCTCATTTTCTTGGAAATTCAATAGGTGCATGGATCATTCAAAATTTTTATACAAACTATCCTGATTCGGTTAAATCATTAACATTGTTAGACGGTGGATATTATTTTATAGGCGAATATCATCCTGATGATAAAGCAGAAATACAATTACCTATCATTGAACGATTAGAAGATTTACAAGAGGCTATAAATGAAGAAATACGGAACATGGGGAACTTGTCTGCAGAAAATAAAGAATATTCGTATAATTATTTCCTTCATAACTTTGTTGAAAAAAACAATGTCTATTACCATCACAGTGATGCAAATGCCTTAAATGATTTGTCAAAAGCAGTAGAAAAAAATAATTACTGTATAGAAAATGAAATTCCTTTGTCGGTGTTATTACTGTTGGCAGACGAACATTCGGATAGTTTGTTACATAAGAAGTTAAATAGATTTCAAGAAAGACAACCGAATGCACAAGTTGAGATTATTCCCAAAAGCTATCATTTTTTGCCTCTCACCAATCCAAATGAGATAGCTGCACGGATTAGAAAGGCAATCTTGCATTAAATTTTTTTAACTTCTACAAAGCAGAGGAGGGAGTAGCTTGCGTATTCCGAATAAATTAAAAGTAGGTGAAGAGATACGGATTATCGGACCTAGTCGTAGCGCAGCAATCATAACAGCAGAAGGCGCTGAACAAACAAAGAAAAATCTTGAAGAGTTAGGTTTTAAAGTATCCTTTGGTCAACATATTTTTGAATGTGATCTTCAAAATTCAACTTCTATTGAGCATCGAGTTGCTGACATTCATGATGCCTTTCGTGATGAGAATGTAAAGGCTGTATTAACAGTTGTTGGTGGTTATAACTGTAATGAGGTATTACCTTATTTGGATTACGACATGATAGCAAATAATCCAAAAATATTTTGTGGCTTCAGTGATATCACAGCTTTAGCAACAGCTATTACAAAAAAATGTGAATTTATTACGTATTCGGGTCCTCATTTTTCTAGCTTCCGTATGGAACAGGCACAAGACTATCAGCTATCATATTTTCAAAAATGTTTGATGAGTAATACACCATATACTATTAAAGCATCAAGCGTTTGGAGTGATGATGCATGGTATTTAGATCAACATAATCGTCATTTTGAAGCGGCTAGTTGGAAAGTATATTCCGCAGGAGAAGCAAGTGGGCAATTATTCGGAGGGAATTTATGTACATTAAATTTGTTGCAAGGGACACCGTATATGCCAGATTTATCAAATAGTATTTTATTTGTAGAGGATGATAAACTAGTTTATCCAGAAATATTTGCTCGGGACTTCAGCTCAATATTACAAGCTACTAGTAATATTAAAGGTATTGCGATAGGGCGTTTTCAAAGAGCTTCTAATATGACAGAGGAGCAACTACATTTTATTTTAGATAAGCATCCAAATTTAAGAAAAATACCAGTTCTATATGATGTTGATTTTGGACATACACAGCCAATCTTTACGTTTCCAATTGGTGGTGAAATTCAAATGAATACGAAAGATTTGATGATACATGTCACTAAATTTTAACTTCTTTCAGCGGGAGTCCAAACATCCGCTGAAGGCTAATTGATAAAGAAGGGAGTACGATCAAGATGTTAGTAAGAGAGGCAATAGGTAAAGATGCTGAACAGGTAATAGCTGTCATCAAAAATGCGGAAGAGTCTAATTTTATGTTATTCAGGCCAGGTGAACGAAAGTTAGAGACTGAACAGTTTACTAAATTTATCGAGAATATGAACAATAACAGCCATTCAGCTTTATTTATAGCTGAAATTGAAAAGATAGTAGTTGGTTATTTAATAGTTCAAGGTAATCATATGCCATCCAGTGTTTCACATCGAGCCTATATAGTCGTAGGTATCCATAGTGAATATAGGGGACAGAAAATTGGTACTGCATTGTTTAGTCACCTCGACGATTGGGCAAAAGAAAAGAGCATGCATCGCTTGGAACTAACAGTAATGGCGAATAACATGGCAGCCATAGCTTTATATAAAAAAATGGGGTTTGAAATTGAGGGGACTAAAAGACATTCCTTATATGTTGATGGGGAATATATGGATGAATATCATATGTCAAAATTATTGTAATAAAAAAGGGGGATGTATATGAATTCTAGAAGAAACACTAGAAGTATTAATATCGGTATTTTTTCACCGTCTTCCCCTGCATCCGTCAATGCACTTTCTCGATATAAGCGTGCAAAAGCTTTTCTTGAACAAAAAAATATTAATCTAATTGAAGGTAGTTTGACGGGTAAAGCTGATATTTATCGCTCAGGTACTCCTAAAGAGCGCGCAGAGGAATTGAATGAATTATTACGTGATCCAAACGTCCACATTATCATGTCGACAATAGGTGGTACAAACTCAAATAGTATGCTGCCATATATTGATTATGAGGCTTTTCGAAGCAATCCCAAAATCGTCGTTGGTTACTCTGATACAACAGCAATTTTACTGGCACTTTACGCAAAAACAGGAATTACAACTTATTACGGACCAGCATTAATTCCTTCCTTTGGTGAATTTGAGCCATTAGTCAATGATACATATCAATTCTTCGAGAACTACTTCTTGAAATCACAAGTATCACCTTATGAAATTCCAATGCCTACATACTGGTCAGATGAACCTGTCAATTGGCTAGAAAAAACGGTGGAAAAAAATTTATATAAAAATGAATGGGTGACGGTTCAAGAAGGTGTTGCTGAAGGTAGATTAATCGGCGGCAATGTAAATGCTATGTATGGATTTATTGGTACTTCTTATTTCCCGAAAATTAATGTTGGAGATATCTTATTAATAGAAGATTGCGCTAAAAATACGGCTATCGTTGAGAAGAATTTTGCAATGCTGAAATTGCATGGTGTATTTGAAAAAATAAGTGGCATTATTTTAGGCAAGCATGAACGTTATGATGATTTAGGGACTGGGCGTAAACCATATGAAATCCTGCTTGAACAGTTAGACGGCATTGATATCCCGATATTGGCAGAATTTGATATATGTCATACGCATCCGATGCATCCAATTGCTATAGGAAAACAAGTGAGATTAGATGCAACGGCCAAAAAAGTCTATTGTATTGAGAAATGGTTGTAAGCCCTGCTTTTTTGCAGGGCTTAGTCCATTTAAGATTTAACATAGTCATCATCTGTAATAGCATACATATTAACATTTTGATGAATGCCCTTAACAAACATACATTTTCGTAAAACTCCCTCAAAATGCATCCCTGATTTCTCCATTACTTTTTGAGATCCAATATTTTCTTCAAAGCATCGCGCTTGAATTCGCACTAATCCTAACTCGTTAAAGCCAAAGTCGATTAGTTTTTTTGCCGCTTCAGTCGTTATCCCTTTATTCCAATAAGCTTCAGAAAGAACATAACCAACCTCCGCAAATTTATGTGTCGTGTTAATCGACACGAAGTCAATGGTGCCAATCAATTTTTGCTCATATTCGATGCCCCAAAAAAAGTGTTGACCTTGTTGGTAACCAGATAAAATCAATGCAATAAAATCCTTCGTTTCATCTAAACTTTTATGTGCGTCCCATGTCACATAACGAGCTACATGTTCACTGGAAGCATAAAGAAACATGGCTTCTACATCATTCAGTGTAATTGGTCTTAATGTTAATCTTTCTGTCTTTAAAACAGGTACTGCTTGTTTAAAAATGTTGTCGCTCATAAAACTCCCCCTTAAAAGCGTTTGAGTGTATTTAATTATAACAAGATTTGTAAATTTTCGTTAGGCTGTTTATTTGAGATTGAAAGGGGATGAACTCGTTTAGTAGTCTGTAATCTAATGCAACAGCTTTACTTATAATATGATGATTTGCGCGAAGCTAGAGAATACCCGCGGAAGGAGGGCAAATACTCGCGGAAGGAAAGCAAATACCCGCCATATTGCTGACGCTACGTCAACGCTACGCTTTCGCGCAAAAACCATCTGCCGCTGCCGCTACGCTTTCGCGCAAAAACCATCTGCCGCTGCCGCTACGCTTTCGCGCAAAAACCATCTGCCGCTGCCGCTACGCTTTCGCGCAAAAAACACCTGTTGCCACGACGCCCTCAGGAAACCGATCAACCGTAACGGAAATCAACCTCACTTTATGCTAATGAGTCATAGACAATAGTATTTCTTCAAAACATAGAAAAAAGGGCCTCCTACAATGGAGAGCCCTTTTTTACAAGTATTTATTAATTATCTTTAACGTCTTTTCGGTTTTTCTTTAACATTTTAGATAGCATTTCATACACGATTGGTACAACTACTAATGTTAATAATGTTGAAGATAGTAAACCACCAATTACGGTAATCGCTAGGTCTTTTGAAATTAGACCACTGCCACCATTACCAAGTGCCATTGGAATCATCGCACCAATTGTTGCGATGGCTGTCATTAGGATTGGACGTAAACGAGTTGCACCTGCCTCTAAAATGGCCTCGCGCATAGCAAGTCCGTCACGTTCCATATGAATAATGCGATCTACTAATACGATGGCATTTGTTACAACGATACCTATTAACATTAATAGTCCCATCATAACAGAAACAGAAATGGTTTGATTTGTAACGTACAAGCCGACAAATGCACCAATTACTGCGAATGGTAGTGAGAACAGAATAGCAAATGGTGCTAAACCTTCACCGAATGTTACTACTAGGATGAAGTAAACAATCGCGATCGCAGCTAACATAGCAATTCCAAGCTGTGTGAACGTTTCTTGCATGTCTGCAGCAACGCCTCCAACGCCAGTCGTTACACCTTTAGGTAAATCTAATTTATCGATATTCTTATCAGCAGCTGTAGTTGCTTTTGAAATATCGTCACCGATAATCGTACCAGAAACTTTTGCGAAATATTCACCTTTTGAGCGAGACAATGTGTTTAATGTAGTGCCTTCTTCTACTTTTACTAACTCACCGATTGTCATTGTTGTGCCTAAAGCTGTTTGGATTTTAGTAGCTAATACATCATCAAGAGATTTGGCTGCAGCTTTTTCTTCATGTTGTACAATAACATCAATATCTTCACCATCATACTGAACTTTAGTTAGAACTTCTGATGATGTATTTTGATTTAAAGCCATTACAATTTGAGCAGTAGTTAAACCATATTGTAGAACATTCTTTTGATCTACTTTTAAGGTATTTTCAACAAATGGATCTTCAGTATCAGACTTAATTTCTTCTAAACCATCAACTTCTTTTAATGCGCCTTCCACTTGTTTCACTGCTTTGCGAAGCTTATCTAGATCTTCACTGTATAATGTGTAACTTACTTCATTTGAAGACCCCGACATTGATGAGAAGTTTTGAGATTTCCATTCTCCTGATTGATCGATGTTCGTTACATAGTCTTCTACTTCTTGACGTGCTTCAGGGAAGTCCTTCATATCTGGATCGAAGATGAGGTACATTAAGGCACCACCAGCACCGCCACCCATCATCATTGCTGAAGGATCAACATGTTTAGGGTCATTGATCGAAACTTGTAAAATATTAACGTCTTTACGTTTCATTAATTCTTTTTCTACTTTTGCAACATTTGCTTCTGTATCTTTCATTAGCTCGCCTGTACCAGGAGTATACGTTAAGTACATAACCTTATCTTCTTGAGAGCCCATGAAGCTGAAGCCGATAAGTGGTGTTAAAGCAAGAGAACCAACAAGCAATACAATCGCTATAACTGATGTAATGATTTTATGGTTTAATGCTTTTTTTAGTACACCTTTATACCAAAGAGCTAGCTTTCCAACTTCTTTATGTTGACTTTCTTTTTTCTCACCGTATATTTTTTTGCGGAATAGGAAGTGAGATAAAGCTGGAACTATTGTAATCGCCACTAGTAATGAAGCACCTAGCGCAAATGACATTGTTAACGCAAACGGCATGAATAATTCACCAACCATACCGCCTACAAACATTAGTGGGGCGAATACGGCCACAGTTACTAATGTAGAAGAAAGGATTGGTTTGAACATTTCAATTGTCGCTTCACGAATAAGAGCACGACCTGTTAGTTTTTCTCCTTTTAAATGGATACGTCGATAAATATTTTCAACAACTACAATGGAGTCATCGATAACACGACCTATCGCCACGGTAATGGCACCGAGAGTCATAATGTTTAATGTGATATCCATCCAGTTTAATAGTAGTAATGCCATGAATACTGAAACTGGGATAGAAATAATCGAAATAATTGTTGATTTGAAATCACGTAAAAATAGTAAAATAATTAATACGGCAATGGCACCACCGAATACTGCTTTTTCAATCATTGTGAAGACTGAATCTTCAATTGGTTTACCTTGGTCAAGTGAGATATCCACTTTTAAGCCGGCTAATGATTTTTCTTCGTCTTTCATTAAATCTTTCACTGCATTTACGACTTTTACCGTATTTGCATCTTGAGCTTTAACGATTTGAATCGCAATCGCATCTTTGCCATTTGTACGTGATACAGATTGTACTTTACCTTCGACTTCAATCGTTGCAATATCGCCTAAGCGAACGAATGGTGAAGGATTTGTAGCTGAAGGTGTGACTGGGATCAATAATTCTTTTAACTGATCGATAGATTGTACTTTACCGTCTACTGATACGGCTTGTTCGCCAACGGTAAATTGATATAAACCAAGTGATAGTGACATATCACTTGCTTGAATCATTTGCTTGACAGAATCCTCTGTTAAGCCGAGAGCAGCCATTTTTGCTTTATCATATTTAAATGATATTTCATTAATGTGCTGACCATTGATAGTTGCTGAAGCAACGCCATCAATTTTTTCGATTTTTGGAAGTAGAATGTCTTCTACTGTTGACGTTAATTCAACAATATCTTCCTTAGAGCTACTAACTGATAAAGCGACAACAGGCATCATATTCATGCTAATTGCCATAACTGTCGGTTTTTGAGCACCTTCAGGTATTTTTATACCTTCTAAAGCGGACTCTAATTGGCGCTTTTTCTCATCCATATCAATGCCGTAGTCGTATTCAACTTGAACTTGAGCTACGTTTGAAGAGGAATTTGAGTAAACAGCCTTTACATCTTCTAAGCTTTCTATTGACTTTTCAAATGGCATGGAAAGCTCATTCATAACCTGTTCAGGTGTTGCACCAGGATAAACACCCATTACAATTAAATATGGTATAGAAATGTCAGGTATGGACTCCATTTTCATTTTTGTACCTGAATAAATACCAGAGACAGTGATGATAATTGTTAATAACCACACTGCCAATTTGTTTTTCAATACGAAATTAACTAAACCTTTCACCTTCACACCTACCCTTTATTGACTAACTAGATTTCGTTATTTATACTAATGACTAATCGGTCATTTGTCAATGAAACACATTAGGAGAGATTAAAAGTATGTTAAAAAAGCAACTTATTATGGAGAAAGCGTTGGAGCTATTTTCAGAACAAGGCTTCGAAGCTACATCTGTACAGCAAATTACAGAACGATGTGGAATTTCAAAGGGTGCATTTTATTTATCTTTCAAAACAAAAGACGAGCTTCTAATTTCTATGGTAGAGTATTATCTACAACAGTTTGTCACTGACGTTGACCAAGTAGTCAGAAGTTCACTTAGTAAAGATATCATTTTAGTTGAATTTTACAAAAGTATTTTTCAAGCTTTTAAAAATCATGCTGCATCTGCCCGTGTGTTTTTTAATGAGAAAGTACTTCTTACAAAAAAAGAATTGTTTCAGAAAATAATTGCCTATGATGTTGAGATGTCTAAGTCGATTCTCTATATGCTGGAGCAGTTATATCAGGATGAACTTCAGGAGACAAAATATGATGTTATGTATTGCATTAAAGGATTTATGAAAAGTTATTCGGAACTTTTTATTTTTTCCGATATACCACTCGATTTAGATCAATTGGCCAGATCGCTAGCTGAAAAGACGGAAATTATTGCACGACATACGACGATACCATTTATAACTGAAGAACTCGTTCGATTAACGGAAAAACCTTGTGATGAAGAAGTTACGCAGGAATCTTTGCTAGAATTAATCGAACAACATCTAGATGGCTTAGAAGACACTATAGAACGAGAGTCTCTAGAATTATTAAAAGACCAAGTCGAAAATCCAACCTATAGTAAACCGATTGTAAAAGGTTTAATTGAAAACATACGCTTGCAGCCAGATTATCGTTGGGTTGCTTATGTAATAGCTAAATACTTTAATATGTAGACATAAGGATAGGATTGCACATTCTAACGGGTGAGCGATCCTATTTTATCTTCATTTGGCACAGTGTTTTCTGTAGCGACAGTTAAAGTTATGACACTGCGAAATTGGTTAAGATTATTGAATGTTATATGAAAACTTGAAGTGTTAGCGGTAATTAAGTATTAGTCTCGGTGACTAGAAGTGATTGCGAGTTTCTGATAGTACTACAATAGGGACAAAACTCCATTCGAGTAGCTATTTCTTGTGTTACTCTAATTCATTTTGAAACTTATTGTTGTTGAAATTATTTTAGAGTCTTCATACTATATACGAAAAAAAAGCAAAGAGGTTCCAAAAAAATGAAAATAAAAAAACTACGCAATTTTGCGTAGTTTTTTTAATGAGATTAAACCTCCATAATGATCGGTAAAATCATAGGGCGACGTTTTGTTTTTTCGAATAAATATGGTCCTAATACGTCAGTGATTTCATTTTTTAGCTCAGTCCATTGAGGCGTTTTGCCCTGAATTGATTCATTCAGGTGTCGGTTTAGCATTTTTTGTGCTTCATTAATCATCGTACCTGACTCACGCATGTAAACAAAGCCTCGTGAAATAATGTCTGGACCGGAAACGATTTTTTGGTTTTCCATATCCACACTTACAACAACGATCACTAAACCTTCTTCAGAAAGAATGCGTCGATCACGTAATACGATATTGCCGATATCTCCAATACCATTGCCGTCAATATAAACGTCTCCTGAAGGAATACGACCTGCTACATGTGCTTCGTTGGCACTTAATGCTAGCACGTCACCATTCTCCATAACGAATGTATTTTCAAGCGGAACATCACAATCTTCTGCTAGATGAGTATGCATTTTCAACATACGGAATTCACCGTGAATTGGCATAAAGAATTTAGGCTTCATTAGGCGCAGCATTAGTTTTTGTTCTTCTTGAGAACCGTGACCAGAAGTATGGATATTATTCAGTGCACCATGTATAACTTCTGCACCTGCACGGAAAAGTAAGTTGATAATCTTGTTTACACTTACCGTATTTCCTGGTACTGGTGAAGAAGAGAAGATAACTGTGTCACCAGGCTGGATTTGGATTTGACGATGTGTACCATTGGCAATGCGAGAAAGTGCGGCCATCGGTTCACCTTGAGAGCCTGTACATAATATCATAACTTCATTGGCAGGAAGACGATTAATGCTTTGGGCATCAATAAATGTATCCTTTGGTGCATTAATATAGCCTAGTTCACGACCAATTGTAATGGCATTATCCATTGAACGTCCGAAGACAGCAATTTTTCTTCCGTATTTTACTGCAGCATCTGTTGCTTGTTGTAAACGGTGAATGTTAGATGCGAAAGTTGCAAAAATAATACGACTATCTACCTTACGGAAAATTTCATCGATACTTTTACCAACTGTACGCTCTGACATTGTAAAGTTCGGCTTTTCTGCATTCGTACTATCTGAAAGTAAGCATAGTACGCCATCACGGCCGATTTCAGCCATTTTTGTTAAGTTGGCTGGCTCGCCTACAGGTGTAAAGTCAAATTTAAAATCACCTGTATGCACGATGTTACCAGGTGGTGTTTTTACAACGATTCCGTAAGCATCTGGAATACTGTGTGTTGTTCTAAAGAAGCTAACAGATGTTTTTCTGAACTTAATAACATCCTCTTCTTTAATTTCGATAAGCTTTGTTGTACGTAGTAAACCATGCTCGTCTAACTTATTGCGTAATAAACCAAGTGCAAGCTTGCCGCCGTAGACAGGGACATTTACTTGACGTAATAAGTAGGGAATACCACCAATATGGTCTTCATGTCCATGTGTAACAAATAATCCTTTAATTTTGTCGGCGTTGCGTACTAAATAAGTATAATCCGGAATAACGTAGTCAATGCCGAGTAAGTCGTCTTCTGGGAATTTAATGCCGGCATCAATTAAAATGATTTCATCTTGAAATTGAACGCCGTAAGTGTTTTTGCCGATTTCGCCCAGTCCGCCGAGCGCGAAAACAGCTGCTTGGTCATTTTTAACAAACTTCATGTTTGTTAAATTTCCTCCAAGATGAAGTTCGGGCTTGCTTGTTCGTAGACTAAATAGTTACCTTCAAGCAATTGAACGAACTCGATGTTGTAGTTTCGGTCTTTTAGCTTTTCACGTACTTCGCGTTCTGAAGCAGCTTCTAGGTATAGACTTTTAGTGTTTTCGCGAACTGGAATTTCATTTACTTTTTCTTGATAATAAACTTTGTAAATCATAGTTTGCTCTCCTTTTATTGCGTACAATTTTCTTGCACCTTTGACTAATACCACACACGTACTACAAGAAAAAACAGCAAATTTCTAGTAAACAAAGGAAGAAATTAGGCGTTTGAAGTTCTTGTATCTCAGTGTTACAATCCAGACGTAATTACAACAAGGTGTAATTGAATTATGCAATGAGACAGTGGTTGCGCATAGCCAAATAAATGCATTTCCTTTATATTATCACGCAGTTACTCTAAAATAAAGAAAAGCCCTTCAAATAATGAAGGGCAAATGTTAGGCAATTGATTTTTTTCCGAGTATGCCGCGAAGTTGCTTCAACAATTTGCGTTTGAGTTTCTTCAGCATGGCACATCACTCCTTAGGATCATTATAATAAAAAATATTGCCTCTGTAAAGTCATTAACCTTGCAGAATAATACATAATGAAGGGGACTATAAGATGAAGAAAATATTATTTTTTGATGTAGATGGTACACTTTATAATAGTGAGAAAATATTACCTGCTTCTGCGAAAGAGGCACTTTTTGAAGCTCGTCGTAATGGATATGAGATAGCGATTGCAACTGGACGTGCACCTTTCATGATTCAATCCTTGCTAGAAGAGCTAGATATTAATACGTATGTGACATTTAACGGACAATATGTTGTTTATCGTGGTGAGGTTATTTATACGAATGGTGTTGGAAAAGGTGAGCTAGCCAAAATCATTGCCTTTGGTGAAGCGCGAAATGAACCTGTAGTATTTTTAGACGACAAGCGTATGATTGCATCTGTAGGAAATAACGATATGGTAGTAGAAAGCCTCGATACATTAAAATACGAGTATCCGACTATAGACTCAACTTATTATATGCAGAACGATGTCTATCAAACACTTATTTTTATGGAAGAAAAAGATGAACATTTATATCGTGAAGCATTTCCGAACGTGGAGTTTGTACGCTGGCACCGCTATTCTTGTGATATTTTACCAAAGGGAGGCTCGAAGGCTGCTGGTATTGAAAAGGTCCTTGATAAGATAGGGCTGACATTAAATGATGCCATTGCTTTTGGGGATGGACTTAACGATATTGAAATGCTACAGGCTGTTGGGACTGGCGTGGCGATGGGGAATGGTCATGAGAGAGTGAAGGCTGTTGCTACTCATATTGCGGAGCATGTGGACGAGGATGGTCTTGCTAAAATCATGCACCAATTAAATATTATCTAACTTATTTCAACGGAGTCGAAACATCCGTACCTGTCGCTAAGCTTTCGGTACAAAAGACATCCGCTGAAATAAGTTAAACCTCCGGACGCAATGCCGAGGCATAATTGATTAGAGAAACTAAAGAAGCAACTAGTTGTAAGAATTGACTACAACTAGTTGCTTTTGTATTTAATAAATTATTTAGTGTCTTCGATGTTTGTTCTTACTATTTTCAGTTGTACACCATTATCCGTGAAATGATTGACCGTGTCTTTAGAGAGTGAG
Source organism: Lysinibacillus sp. RC46 (assembly GCF_041262385.1). Taxonomy (NCBI): domain Bacteria; kingdom Bacillati; phylum Bacillota; class Bacilli; order Caryophanales; family Bacillaceae; genus Lysinibacillus; species Lysinibacillus sp. RC46. The sequence goes on from NZ_JBGCCF010000005.1 coordinate 210,646, forward strand.
TAATCTGTGATAATCATATCTACCGCATTTACTGGACAAACTTGAATAGCGACATCTTTGTTAAGTTTTGAAGAGTCCGCTGCTACATAGACAGTTTGAGAAATATTTATAATTTGTTTCCGCGAATACGAACATCAACCTATAAAAAAGGAAGTACAAGATGTTGTTGGGTTAGATTTTTCCATGAATGGCTTATTTGTCGATAGCGAAGAAGGTAAGACAGCCAATTACCCACGTTTCTATCGTCAAGCCTTGGTAAAATTAGCGAAGGAACAAAGTATTCTATCACGCAAAAAGAAAGATTCTAATCGTTGGCACAAACAGCGTCTTAAAGTAGCGAGGTTACATGAAAAAATCGCCAACCAACGGAAAGACTTTCTGCATAAAGAATCGCATAAAGTAGCAAAACCTATGATTGCGTGGTGATTGAAGATCTCAACATGAAGGGGATGTCACAAGCACTCCGTTTTGGTAAAAGCGTTGCAGATAATGCATGGGGCTTGTTCACAACTTTTCTTAGGTATAAGTTAGAGGAGCAAGGGAAAAAGTTAATCAAAATAGACAGATGGTTTCCTTCTTCCGAAACTTGTTCCAATTGTGGTCAAGTAAAGGAGTCCTTATCTCTTTCTGAGTGTACGTTCTACTGTGATTGTGGGTTTATAGCAGACAGGGACTGGAATGCCGTTTATCAACATCAGACATGAAGGATTGCGTTTATTAGCGTTAGCATAACAAAAAAACTTTTGGAACAAGAGGGATAGCTCGGTCAGTTTTCGTTGGCTACTAAAAGCAACGATAAGTCGAGAAGCCCCCACTTCAAAAACTGTTAGGTTATAAATGGTGGGTAGTTCACCACCGCCATAAAACTTCTCCATTTTCTTATCTTGCACAAGCTGTGTTGAATATCACGACGAATTGTTTCCGTTGAAACGTTGAACTCTTTTGTTAGCGTTACTAATTTTACTATCATATGTTTTCGTACAAATTGTAAAATATGCTGTTGCCTTTCTATTGTATACATTTCATTTCACGGAACAGGATGTCCTAGCTTGGGTTTGCTTTCTTTCTGTGCTCCTAATCGCGCTCGTATGGTGTAGAATCTGGAATTTCCGCAAATGGATTTTTTTCATTGATGCGATCGTAAAACATAATGCCGTTAAGGTGGTCTAATTCGTGTTGGAAGGCTATAGCAGGCATGCCTTTAAGTCGCAATTTTTTCTCTTCACCGTCAATTGTTTTAAATTTAACTGTAACACGAGCATGACGTGGTACATAGCCTGGAACATTGCGATCTACAGAAAGGCAGCCCTCACCCGCTGCAAGGTATGAGTTTTCTACAGAATGGCTAACGATTTTTGGGTTGATAGCTACAAAACTTAATTGTTCGCCATTGTCATCAGTTAAATGAAGGGCAAACATGCGATGTAGGCTATTTACTTGATTGGCAGCTAATCCAATGCCGCCGCGTAAATTATATTTATCTGCCATTTCAGGATCTTGGCTGTTTATTAAATATTGAAGCATGTCTTCTGCAAGCTGTCTTACTTCATCAGTTAAAGGGAATTTGACCTCCTCAGCTTTTGTGCGTAAAGTCGGATGACCTTCGCGAATAATATCATCCATTAAAATCATATATGAATCTTCCTTTCAACTTTGTAGTGCTTACTTATAAGTATACATCACGTCTTAAAACAATCACATGAAAAAAGACCTTATTTGAATATACTTAAAAAATTTTTCTAAAGCTATTAGATTGTCTGGAACTGGGGCATTCTACTATTGGTAATCATGTAAGGAAACTAAATAATTATGTACTTTCGATATGTTGTTATAATACAGTTATTCTTTGTTAGTGGTACAGTGTGAAACAGAGTTGTATAATCGCTATGTTAGAAAAAATCTTTGTTTATACGCGTATTATATGATTGACCGACAGTATTTTATTCAGTATACTGAGTGCAAAGAATAAGTTGTACTAGTTGAAATGGTGATTTATTTTAATACAGCTGAAAGGGAGATGTGACAAATGGGCAAGAAAAACAATAATATTTTTGACGCTAAACAAACGCTAACTGAAATAGAAGATAAATTTGAAATGTTTCAAATTTTAAATGAAGAAGGCGAAATTATAAATGACGAGGCAGACCCAAAGTTATCTGATGAGGAGCTAGTTGAGTTAATGACGCGTATGGTTTATACACGTATTTTAGACCAACGTTCCATTTCTCTTAACCGTCAAGGTCGATTAGGCTTCTATGCACCAACGGCTGGGCAAGAAGCTTCACAACTTGCTTCACACTTTGCGTTAGAAAAAGAAGATTGGATTTTACCAGGTTACCGTGATGTACCACAAATCGTATGGCATGGTTTACCTTTAGATAAAGCGTTTTTATTCTCACGCGGTCATTTTATGGGGAATCAAGTTCCTGAAGGGGTAAACGTATTAGCACCTCAAATCATTATCGGTGCACAATATATTCAAGCTGCAGGTGTAGCGCTTGGTATTCAAAAACGTGGTAAAAAGGCTGTCGCTGTAACTTATACAGGTGATGGTGGGTCATCGCAAGGGGATTTCTATGAAGGCATTAACTTTGCGGGTGCGTTTAAATCACCAGCAATTTTCATTGTACAAAATAACCAATATGCAATTTCAACACCTCGTGAATTACAAACAGCTGCGAAAACAATTGCTCAAAAAGGTGTAGCAGCAGGCTTACCAAGTATTTTAGTAGATGGAATGGATGCGTTAGCTGTTTACGTAGCAACACGTGATGCACGTGAGCGCGCTGTTAATGGCGAAGGTCCTACTTTAATTGAAACAATGTGCTATCGCTATGGTCCTCATACAATGGCAGGGGATGACCCAACGCGTTACCGTACATCGGATACAGATAGTGAATGGGCGCAAAAAGACCCTCTTGTACGCTTCCGTAAATATCTAGAGGCGAAAGGTTTATGGGATGAGCAAAAAGAAGAGGCTGTTATTGAGCGTGCAAAAGAAGAAATTAAAGAGGCAATCAAAAAAGCCGATGCTGCTCCAAAACAAAAAGTAACACAGTTAATGGAAAACATGTATAAAGGCGAAATGCCATCAAACTTAAAAGAACAATATGAAATCTATAAAGAGAAGGAGTCGAAATAACCTATGGCACAAATGACAATGATTCAAGCAATTACAGATGCACTTCGCACAGAATTAAAGAATGATGAAAACGTTCTTGTATTCGGGGAAGATGTAGGTGTCAATGGTGGGGTATTCCGCGCAACTGAAGGCCTACAAAAAGAATTCGGTGTTGACCGCGTTTTCGATACTCCATTAGCAGAGTCAGGTATTGGTGGCTTAGCAGTCGGACTTTCTCTTCAAGGTTTCCGTCCAGTTCCTGAAATTCAGTTCTTCGGCTTTGTTTATGAAGTAATGGATTCAATTAGTGGTCAATTAGCACGTATGAGCTACCGTAGCGGCGGTGTCTATAATGCACCAGTAACAATCCGTTCTCCATTTGGTGGTGGTGTACATACACCAGAAATGCACTCAGATAGCTTAGAGAGTTTAATGACAGCACAACCAGGGTTAACGGTTGTTGTACCATCTACACCATACGATGCGAAAGGCTTACTGATTTCATCTATTCGAAATGACAACCCAGTCATTTTCTTAGAGCATTTAAAATTATATCGTTCATTCCGTGAAGAGGTGCCAGAGGAAGCATACGAAATTCCACTAGGTAAAGCGGATGTAAAACGTGAAGGTAAAGATCTAACAATCATTGCCTATGGTTTAATGGTTCACGAAAGCTTAAAGGCTGCAGAAGAGCTAGAAAAAGAAGGTCACTCTGTAGAAGTTATTGATTTACGTACAATCCAACCTATTGATATTGAAACAATTATTGCGTCAGTTGAAAAAACAGGTCGCGCAATCGTTGTACAAGAGGCTCAAAAACAAGCAGGTATCGCTGCAAATGTTGTGGCTGAAATTACAGAACGCGCGATTTTAAGCTTAGAAGCACCTGTACTTCGTGTGGCTGCACCAGATACTGTGTACCCATTCCCACAAGCTGAAGGTGTTTGGTTACCAAACTATAAAGATGTAATGGAAACTGCAAAAAAAGTTTTAACATTCTAATGTAGCTTCTAAACAAGGAACTGTAAATCGAAAGGATGGGTACACATGGCATTTGAATTTAGATTACCAGACATAGGCGAGGGTATTCACGAAGGCGAAATCGTGAAATGGTTCGTTAAAGCTGGAGATACAGTAAAAGAAGATGATATTCTTTGTGAAGTACAAAATGACAAAGCAGTAGTAGAAATCCCTTCTCCGGTGGAAGGGAAAGTAGAGGAAGTTTTAGTAGGAGAAGGCACAGTAGCAGTTGTTGGTGATGTCTTAATCCGTTTTGATGCACCTGGCTATGAAGACTTAAAGCTAAAAGGTGATGACCATGCTGAGGCGAAAACAGAGGCTCAAGTTCAAGCAACAGCTGAGGATGGTCAGAAAGTAGAAAAGGCTCCTGTTAAAGATGAGCAGGCTCCAGAGAAAGCTGCCGAAAAGACTGAAGCTGTAACTGTAGCTGATGAAAATAAGCGTGTCATTGCAATGCCTTCAGTACGTAAATTTGCACGAGAGCATGATGTTAATATTCGTGAAGTTAAAGGTACAGGCAAAAATGGTCGTATTTTAAAACAAGATATTGAGAATTTCCTAAAAGGTGGAGGCGCTGTAGAGGCTGAAGTAGTACCGGTGGCTAATGAGGAGGCTGTTCAGCAAGAAACAACTGCACAAGCAGCAGCACCAGTAGTTCTTGAAGGTGAATTCCCTGAAACACGTGAGAAAATGTCGGGCATTCGAAAAGCGATTGCAAAAGCGATGGTTCACTCGAAACAAACGGCTCCACATGTTACACTAATGGATGAAGTCGATGTAACAGCTCTAGTAGCACATCGCAAAAAATTCAAAGATATCGCTGCTGAAAAAGGTGTCAAATTAACGTACTTACCATACGTAGTTAAAGCGCTTATTTCAACTTTACGCGAATTCCCAGAATTTAACCGCTCATTAGATGATGCAACACAAGAGATTATTCAGAAGCATTATTATAATATTGGTATTGCAGCAGATACAGAAAAAGGCTTGTTAGTACCAGTTATTAAGCACGCAGATCGTAAATCTGTATTTGCAGTATCAAACGAGATTAATGAATTAGCGACTAAAGCACGTGAAGGCAAGCTTGCACCACATGAAATGAAGGGCGCTTCGATGTCGATTACGAATATCGGCTCTGCAGGAGGACAATGGTTTACTCCGGTAATTAATCATCCTGAAGTAGCAATTCTAGGTATTGGTCGAATTTCAGAAAAACCTGTAATAAAAAATGGTGAAATTGTAGCCGCACCTGTGTTAGCATTATCATTGAGCTTTGATCATCGTATGATTGATGGAGCCACTGCGCAAAATGCTTTAAATCACTTAAAGCGTTTGCTAAGTGAACCAGAATTATTATTAATGGAGGCGTAACAAAAATGGTAGTAGGAGATTTTCCAATCGAAACAGATACTCTTGTCATTGGTTCAGGTCCTGGAGGATATGTAGCAGCAATCCGTGCAGCTCAAACTGGCCAAAAAGTAACAATCGTTGAAAAAAATGTACTTGGTGGTGTGTGCTTAAACGTAGGTTGTATCCCATCAAAAGCATTAATTTCAGTAGGTCACCGTTTTGAGCATGCTAAACATTCAGATGACATGGGTATCATCGCTTCTGACGTGAAATTAGACTTCTCAAAAGCACAAGCATTTAAAGACAGCGTTGTTAAAAAATTAACTGGCGGTGTTGAAGGCTTACTTAAAGGTAATAAAGTTGAAATTGTACAAGGTGAAGCTTATTTCGTTGACGCTCATTCAGTGCGTATCATCAATGGTGAATCTGCTCAAACATACACATTTAACAATGTAATTATCGCAACAGGTTCTCGCCCAGTTGAAATTCCAACATTCAAATTCTCTGATCGCGTACTAAATTCTACTGGCGCACTTTCTTTACAAGAAGTACCAGGTAAATTAGTTGTTATCGGTGGAGGTTATATTGGTACAGAGTTAGGTTCAGCATATGCTAATCTTGGCTCACAAGTAACAATTATCGAGGGCGGAAAAGATATCTTAGCTGGTTTCGAAAAACAAATGACACAAATCGTGAAAAAAGGCCTTAAAAAGAAAGGCGTTGAAATGGAAGTAAACGCATCTGCAAAAGGCGTTGAAGAAACAGAAAACGGCGTAGTAGTAACATATGAAGTTGGCGGAGAAGAGAAAAAAGTTGAAGCTGACTATGTATTAGTAACTGTAGGTCGTCGTCCAAATACAGATGAAATGGGCCTTGCTGAAATCGGTATTGAATTCGGTGAACGTGGTCTTATCAATGTTGACAAACAATGTCGTACAAATATTCCAAACATCTATGCAATTGGTGATATTGTAGCTGGTCCTCAACTTGCTCATAAAGCATCTTACGAAGGTAAAGTTGCTGCTGAAGCAATCGCTGGTGAAAAATCAATCGTTGATTATTTAGCTATTCCTGCTGTATGCTTCACAGATCCAGAAATGGCAACAGTTGGTTATAACGAAGATGAAGCGAAAGCTGAAGGCATTGAATACACTGCAGCGAAATTCCCATTCGCAGCAAATGGTCGTGCACTTGCATTAAACCAAACAGAAGGTTTCGTGAAGCTTGTTGCGCGTAAAGAAGATGGCTTATTAATCGGTGCTCAAATCGTAGGTGCTGGTGCATCAGATATGATCGCTGAAATGGGCTTAGCAATTGAAGGCGGCATGACTGCTGAAGATATCGCATTAACAATCCATGCTCACCCAACATTAGGTGAAATTACAATGGAAGCTGCTGAAGTATTACTTGGCAACCCAATCCATATTGTAGCTAAAAAATAATAAAGTTTATGAAAACGGCTATAAAGCATTTGCTTTGTAGCCGTTTTTTTGTATATTACTTGTAATTTTGATAAAGTAATTATATCGAATGAATATTCAAATAATATAGTTCGGTTGGGATTATATTAAATACCGAATAGATTTAGCGAATGTGTCAGATAGTCTCTGAAATTGACTGCTAGATATTCGAAAATGATATCGATGTTTGTATAACAAAAGAAGTTGAACAAAAAACTGGGGTGATCACAATGGAACTAGGCTTAAAGGGGAAAGTAGCAGTTATTACAGGTTCAAGTAAGGGAATTGGTTATTATACAGCGATGCAGCTTGTGAAAGAGGGGGCAAAGGTTGTACTTTGTGCTCGTGGTGAAAAACAGCTTCAAGTGGCTGCTGGCTGTATTAAAAACGAAACAGGCGAGGACGTATTAATTGTAGCGACTGATATTACAAAGGAAAAAGATTGTAAGTACTTAATTGAACGAGCAGTAGAACATTTTGGTCGTCTTGATATTCTTATTAATAATGCAGGGACAGCTTCGGCTAATCCATTTGAAGCGGTTAGTAGTGAGCTATGGCAAGCTGATTTAGATTTAAAAGTATTTGGTGCTGTCAATTGTTCAAAATATGCTGCACCTCATTTGCGTAAGGTTGGTGGCGGTGCAATAGTTAATGTGACTGCAGTAATGGCTAAAACACCACCAGCAAACTCACTCCCTACTACTGTAAGTCGTGCGGCAGGGCTTGCGTTAACGAAGGCTATGAGCAAAGACTTAGGGAAAGATAATATTCGTGTGAATTCTGTTTGTATTGGGCTTATTCGTAGTGATCAAATTGAGAAGAAGTGGAAGGAAGAAGCGCCAGAACTATCGTGGGAAAATTATTCACGTAAAGTAGGTCAAGCGATTCCACTTGGTCGAGTAGGGGATACTCAAGAAGCAGCAAATGTCATTACTTTTTTAGTATCAGATGCAGCTAGTTATGTGACAGGAACTTCTGTAAACATTGATGGTGGTTCTGGACACGCATTATAGTTAAAAAAAGACTTTTGGCGTTGTCTTAAAAACGAATGTAGAGCAGTTTTTAGACAACCTCTTTATCTTATGTATAGAAAAAGGATGGCTCAAAGTGTTTTGGAGTTATCCTTTTTTTCTATTGTTTTCCTAAAATTATAATAGACAGAAAATTCCTGCAGATGTAGAATAAACGTTATAGGGGGTGAAATGTGGCGAAATGTTGAACGAAAATTTTGCTTCGATGTTAAAGAGAGTTGTTCGTATTATTGTTCAGATTGGGATACTCAATATTTTTTATTACATGGGTGTCGGTATTGTGGCTTTACTACATGTACCTCTTCCGGGAAGTGTAATTGGATTACTATTACTAGCACTTTCACTCAATTTTAAAATAATTAAAGTAGAATACATTCAAGATGGAGCAGGCTTCTTAATTGGCGTATTAACCTTGTTTTTCATTCCTGCAACAGTAGGAGTGATTGACTACCCTGAACTTTTTTCAACTACTGGCCTATTGATTATGCTAGCCGTTATAGCAAGCACGCTAATCTCTATTTATGTTACAGGATTACTTAGTCAAATGGTTGAGAAAAAAGAGCTGGCTAAAAAAGAAACAGAAACCATTGTAGAAGAAGGAGAGGGGAAATTAACTGTTGATTGAAATTATTGTTGTCGTTGGCACCGTTGTCTTATTCGTGTTATTTACAAAACTTTATCAACGTTACCCACATCCTTTAATGATTCCGCTAGTGACGACAACGATCGTCAGTGCAGTTATGTTATTAGTCTTTAACATTCCATATTCTACTTATATGGAGGGAGGGCAATGGCTTCAAAAAATGCTAGGTCCAGCAGTTGTAGCCCTAGCTTATCCTCTATATAATCAGCGTGAGATCATTATGAAATATAAATATGCTATTTTGTCAGGTATTTTTATCGCTATGATTACGGGCTTAGCAACAATATTTGTTATGCTGAAATGGATTGGCGTCAATAAAAGCTGGCTGCTGACGGCCTTGCCTAAATCATTAACGACACCTGTAGGTATGCAGGTGAGTGAGACAATTGGCGGCATTCCACCATTAACAGCTGTGCTTGTAATGCTGGCAGGGTTTGTAGGCGCTATTATTGGACCGCTAGTCATTAAATACGGCAAAATTGATTCAGCCGTTAGTAGAGGTGTTGCAGTAGGTAGTGCTTCACATGGCGTTGGGCTTGTTAAATTAAGAGAATACGGAGAACAAGAATTATCAGTAGGCTCGCTATCTATGGCCTTAACTGCAATTATAGGCGCATTTTTATGTCCACTATTTGTTTATTTATTTTTGTAAAAAAAAGCTATATACAGTTTATATTTTTATTAAAAGTCAAGAATTAAAGTAATGCACTTAATATTTCTGGATCTATATACAATGTGCAACATTATAATATGCTATTTTTTAAGCTGAACTAATTTTGATCTTGGTTCAGCTTTTATGTGTGTTTTAAGTGTTGGTTTGAAATAAAGATTGATCAAAAGTATGCTACGGCTGTTGTTATAATCTAACTCAAAGTTGAAAGGGTTTAGACCTCAACGCCTCGCCCTGCTGTAACAGTCAATCTCCCTTGTTAGTCATACACATCCATCTCCCACCAACATTTGGAAACATGTTACACTATACCAAACAACTGAATATTCAGATATTCAACTAACGGAGCAGTTTAGTTGATTAAGCTAACGAATTTTAAAGGAGAGTAGAAATTGAGTATGAATCAATTATATTTATCTTTAAATAAAGCAGGTTTGATGTTTAAGGGGAATTCAGAACAGGGAGAGGTTGATTTCATTCATCTTGAAACTGACGAGAATGGAACAACAAATTCAGTGGATGTAAATACATTTGAAACGCTTTTTGGGGATGTAAAAGGGAATCCAAGCTACGAGGCATTGTCGGGTTCTCATACTTTTAAATGGGAAGATACGCAATACACTATGATAGCAGAGGAAAAGGGTTATCAAAAGTATTTTAACAAGTGGAAAGAGCAAGGGTTGTTTAACTAACGAGAGCGGTAGGTTAATAAGAAAAGGGCTTGCGTGTATGATTGAATCTCATATATGCAAGTCCTTTTGTTATGCTTTCTCAATCACTCCAGTAGCTTAACACAAGACTTTGTAGCTCCCATCAAGCAATCTGTGTCAATGAATTTAGTTATGAAAGGTTCGAGGAGTGTCAAGAAAGGATTTATTAAACATAAAAAAGAAAAGATGACTTTTATAGTCACCTTTTCACTTGTAAGTAGCAATTTAGTTATTGAATATTTGTTCGTAACGGTGGAAGAATGCCACTGTGTGCGCTCTTGTTAGAGAATCATTTGGTTTAAACTCTTCATTTGTTTTAGTAGTTGTTAAACCATTATCACGAAGGAATTTAATAGCTTCTGACTGAGATACAGTCTTACCATAATGCATTGAAGCTAAGATACGAGCGAAGTTACCCCGTGTGATATCCTTACCTGCAATGGCTTGTTTGGATGCTGTGTTTGCACCTAGGACTGGTAGAGAGTATTTTGTAGCCAGTTGGTAGTTTACGTCTCCATACCATGAAGTATTAGCTATCGTTGAAGCTAGTTCTGATGGTTTGAAGTAACGAAATAGGATAGATAACATTTGGTTTTCCGTTAAGTTATTGTACGGTTTAAGTAAGTTTTCGTACTTACCTGTTGATGGGTTTTTCACGTTTGGGTCTCCACTGATGAGACCGATGTTGACTGCCCACTTAAAATCCTCAGCCCAGTATTGGTTTGCATTGTAATCAGCAAACTTTGATACATCAACGTTACCCGTTGTTGGCGGTGTTACTGGAGGTGTTGGCGTTGGTGTTGAAGCTGAGTAGTTTAAAAAACTTGATGCTACATACCCCTCTGTCCCGTCACTTCTTTTCACAGGATACCAAACAAAATGGTTTTTCTTCGTTTTTACTTCTTCATATTCAAAAGGACCCGTAATGGTAACAATTTCGCCTTCACGTAAAGTACCCAAAGAAGGACTATCTATAGAAGGTCTTGTCCTAAATTTCACATTTGTTGTTGTTGCACTAACTTTTTGATTTGTTTCAAAAAAATACTTTGATTTTGTTAATGGTAAATCAAAAGGATAGTTCATCGCCGAGAATTTAATATTTTCCCTGCTGTTAGAGTCATATTGAAAATATTCGCGTGAAAAAGGCAGCTCTGTTAAGTCTATTAATTCCAATTTCTCAATAATTCGGAGAATTCTTTCTTGATAGGCATTTGCATTTCTTTCACCAGTTGCTTGGACAATTGGACTATTTACTGGCTTAGTACCGTTATAAGCCATGATAGCGAAGTACCAATGTTCCAGTACATCTCTTTCCCCACTGTTGATGCTAGGTAAATCCTTCCGCTTAAACATTTTATCTAGAGTCTCTACACCAGCTTGAATATTATAGACAATATCACTTTTTAGTCTATCTTGATTGTAGCCGGCTTGATTTGTAATTTGCATAATGCCAATTCCATTATCGGCTGTCACAATAGCTTCACCATTCATATCGAAATGACGCCAATTTCCACTTTCACCTTCCGCTATTGCCTTCACAATTTCAGGAGGAACATCATAAATCAGTGCTGTTTCGGTTAACAAACAGTTCATTGTGGAAAAATCAGGGTTTCCTTTCGATGCCGAATTATAATCACATGTATTTGCAATATTACTAGCTAATACATTTTTATCTATATTTATAGATAGAGAGAGGGCACCAATGGCAATAACACTAATCAATGGTTTCAATATCTTTTTCATATCTGAATATTACACTTCCTTTCATATTTTCTAAAGTTATAAGATTCAGATATATGTTATCATAAACCCAATATTTGGGATAGTGGTAATATTCAATGTTTCTTTCATTTAACAGGATTGAGTGATAAATGATAGCCCTAACATATATTGTTTAATATTGATTCGGTGAAAGGGTTGTAAATAGTGATTGTTGGATTTTTACCTTTTTGTTAAATATGTAAGCTTCCTAAAGTCCATTGAGACAAGCCCAAGCCAAATCTATCAACTCTTACAGGCTCGTTAAATGGCTCTGTAAGCCTGCTACGATTGTTGTTGTAAGCTGACTCAAAGTTGAAAGAATTGAACTTTGCCACACTCCTTATTTCAACCAAGAGCTTGTGTTTGTTTTTTCGCTTCTTATATTCATTAATCCGATTCAAATAGAAAAAGCACACCAATTTAATGATGTGCTACCGCAATCTCATCATAGCTCGATTTATAAGCTCGCACTTCCGCACACCCATATTTGTAAATATGTTTCACTAGACATAGCAACTGATTATTCAGTTATTCAACTAACGGAGCAGTTTAGTGCAATAAGAAGGAATAATGTAAACTGTAATAAAAGGCGAATTTATGCAGGGTTAAAATAGGAGGGTGAACTAATGGATAAGACAGTTACTTTTTCATTCAGTAGTACAAAATATGAAGGTACAGAGGCGACAGAAACATTTACTTTTAAAGAATTAGGTATTGATAATGATTTGGATGATAAAGCACTAAAAATAGAAATAGATAGGATTTTCCAGGCTTGGGTTTGGGATAAACTTAACATCTCATTTAGTATAGTAATAGAATAAGGGAAACGCACATAGTACAGATGATGTTCGGTAACAATATATGACTAAAGGGTGCTTTTCTTGAAGACCATTGAGTTGCATAGGCAGCTCTTTTTCTTATTGAACTAACGGTGCAGTTTAGTTGAAGAAGAGGTTTTTTTGCGAATGCGTTGAATAAGTTAATATATGTAAAATATTGAACGAAAAGGGGTGCTTTACTTCAAGTCTAGGGGTAGCACTTTTTTCTTAAACTAACGCAGGATAGTTCAATTATTTATAGGGGGCACTTTATGGATGTATTATAGATAAGTGGACATACCTCGGTTAAATCAATAGAATTGAACATAAGAGAGGACGTGTCCGACCATGAGTCAAAAAAAGTACAA